>JBAPTI010000091.1:0-1575 GCA_049282095.1 Chthoniobacterales bacterium | reverse complement strand
TAGCATGAGTGCCGCGAACGGGATCAGCCACACTATTCGACCCTGAAAGCGATCAGCAACGACTGCCAGCGTTCCGAAAATGACCCCGTTCGCGAGCATCATGAGACTGGCCACATCTGTCCGGTAGATTTCAGAATAGATTCAGCTGGTTATCGACGGGGTAGTCGTCAAACTTCAGTAGCGCATCGGTAACTAACTGATCGATAGCGATTTTCTCGAACAGGTTGACCTCGAAAATGTTCAGCAAAATCTGGGGCGATGCCGGGAGGTTCAACCGCTTCCGGGCAATCATGACGATAAGATATACGCATACGGCGATCCAGATCTGCGACTTGACAGCGTTGATGGAGTTGCCGAAGAAATGCCTTATGGATAGATTTTGCTTGATCCATTTGAAAAAGGTCTCGACCTGCCAGCGCTTGCGGTAGATCTCGGCGATGGTAAGGGCCGGCAGGTCGAAGCGATTGGTCAGGAAGACGAGGTACTTGTCCGTTTCGGGGTCGCGATAGGAGACGCGGCGCAGGCGGTCGGGGTAGGCGAGCTTCGATTTTGCTGTGGCGAGCAGGATGCTCTGATCGCTGCGCAGGCCGGTGGACTTGTCGACCTCGCGAGAGGCCGCCCAAGTGTAGCGTGTGTTGTCCTTGGCGCGGATGACGAAGCAGACTTGGCGCTGATGCAGTGCATGGAGCCTGGCGAAATCGAGGTACCCGCGGTCGATGACGACGATCGAACCGGCAGGCCAATGAATCAGGTCGAGAATGTTGACGTCGTGCACTTTGCCGCTGGTGATATGCACAAAGACGGGGATGGCCCCGCGCAGGTCGATGATGGTGTGCGCCTTGACAGCCGCCTTGGTCGAACGGAAGTCCGCCCAAGGGAATAGCGACAGACACAGGTCGATGGTGGTGGAGTCCATCGCATACAGAGGCTCTTTGAGCCCCAGGCCGCTGCCCCCTTCGTGATACAACTCCACGGCAACGGCGATCAAGCGATGACCCAAGGCCTCGAACAGTCGCCAGTCGCGCCGCTCGTTGGCATCGGCCAGGGTGGAACGGGATATCTTTCCCCGAATCCCGATGTGATAGAGCTTGGAGCGCTGAGAGTTCAAACACGCGACCAGGTCGCGCAGGCCTTCGCGTCGGGTGAACTGCGAATAGATCATGCAAAGCAACTGACTCCAAGCCGAGAAGTGTCTGATGCCATGGTTCGCCGCGTACCGATCGACCAGATGCTCGAAATGACTGTAGGGAACGAAATCCAACAACTGCGCGAAAACCAACCGACCACGATTCATGGCGTCGCCTCGTTTGCCAAGTAAATTGGCAAAGATATGGCGAAAAAGCCGCTCGCAATTTCAAATCGCCGGAATCGTTAATCACGCCAAGACCCGCGCCTTTGCTGGATTACCGGGGAATGGTCCCAAAATCTACCGGACAGATGTGATACTCGCGCAGCGTGTTGCGACCTTTGCAGCACGCTTTCATGATCCTAAAAACCTGAGTTGCCGTTATGCCAAAGCGAGTAAAGGTTGGCAAACTGTGGGTTTGGGATGGAATTGAGGAGTCACCCGATGGG
>JBAPTI010000090.1:0-1510 GCA_049282095.1 Chthoniobacterales bacterium | reverse complement strand
CTGTTGGGCTGTTGGGCTGTTGGACTGTTGGGCTGTTGGCTCGCCCCCAACGGGCTAGTCCCGTTGGAGCGGAAGTTCTGCTGGGAGTTTCCCCATCATCTCCCGTTTTCGGAACTTCCCTTCCCATGGGACAAGCCCATGGGGGAGGGGACCCTGGCTACTGATTTGACGTCACTTGCCTCCCGGCAAGCCGTGGCGCCCTGCGGGTCACGCGTTCGCGTGATCTACCGCGCCGCTACCGAGCGGCTTGGTTCTGCCCTCTGCCCTCAACATCTTAACATTTCAACATTTCAACCTCCATCGGATCTCCCCTCCTTCGCTGTTGTTTTTTGATGCGGCTCCTCCTATAAGAGATCCCCATGAGCGGCTCGGCCTCCTCCAAAAAAACCTCTTCCTGCTGTCTTCCGCTTTTATCCTCCCCGATCGGGAGGAAGTGGATCGTCGCCCTCACCGGCATCATCCTCATCCTCTTTGTCATCGCCCATCTGCTCGGGAATCTCTCCATCTTCCTCGGCCCCGAGGCCATCAACGCCTACGCCGCGAAGCTTCAGGACCTCGGCGCGCTCCTCTGGGTGGCCCGGATCGGCCTTCTGCTCGCAGTCTTTCTCCACATCTGGTTCACGATCTCCCTCTGGCGTGAGAATCTGGCCGCCCGGCCGCAGAAGTACGCGGTGAAGAACGACCTTCAGACCACGGTCTACGCCCGTCTGATGCGCCTCTCCGGTCTGGTCGTCCTCGCCTTTGTCCTCTTCCATCTGGCCGAGTTCACCTGGCAGGCCTTCACCCCCGAGTACAAGACCTGGGTTGATGCGCAGGGGCGTCACGATGTCTACCGCATGGTCATCGCCGGGTTCTCCAGCCCCTTCGTGACCGGTTTTTACGTCCTCGCGATCGGACTCCTGGCCATGCATCTGAGCCACGGCATCGCCAGTCTCTTCCAGACGCTCGGGATCACCACCGCCAAGATGCGCCCGCTCTTCGAGAAAGGGGGGCGCGCCATCGCCTGGATCATTTTCGCCGGATACGTCTCCATCCCGCTTGCCGTCTTCTTCGGCATCCTCCGCTATCCCGCCGCCGCCTGTTCCCTCTGCCGATAAGGAATCCCTAAACCTCACGACCTTTCACGACCATGATTCTTGATGCCAAAATCCCCGACGGTCCGATTGAGAAGAAGTGGACCTCTTTCAAGAACAACGCCAAGCTCATCAGCCCCGCCAACAAGCGCAAGTTCAAGGTCATCGTCGTCGGCACCGGACTCGCCGGCTCCTCCGCTTCCGCCACCCTTGCCGAGCTCGGCTACCAGGTGGAGACCTTCTGCTTCCACGACAGCCCTCGCCGCGCCCACTCCATCGCCGCACAGGGAGGCATCAATGCCGCCAAGAACTACCAGAACGACGGCGACAGCGTCTGGCGCCTCTTCTACGACACCATCAAGGGGGGCGACTTCCGCGCCCGCGAGGCGAATGTCTACCGTCTTGCCGAAGTCAGCGGCACCATCATCGACCAGTGC
>JBAPTI010000089.1:0-90377 GCA_049282095.1 Chthoniobacterales bacterium | reverse complement strand
ATCCGCCCCCCCCTCAGAGTTCTGATTGACCGATTGCCCCCTTCATTCCTCATCTTTTTTTTCCGCCTCCTTTTTTCATTTTGCCCTTGAATCGCCCCCCGCCCCCGACGGGTTGGAAAAAATCACTTTGACACATAGGCCACTCTTGGAATCGATGGGCTGGATTCCCGATCGATCCGACCATGCCTTTATTCACATTCAGTGCCGTTGATGCCTCAGGCCGCTCCGAGAGCGGTAGCATCGAGGCGTTGTCGGAGTCCGATGCCTACCGGAGACTGCGTGAAAGGGGACTCCAACCGGGAAAGATCGCGGCCGAGGGAGATCTTCCCGGCGCGGCGAAGGGAAAGTCCGCCAGCCCTCATTCCGTGGATCGGTCGGCTCCGGGGGGGCAGCTTCCCCGGCTCACCGGTAAGCAACTATTGTTCTTCACGGAGGAGCTGGCCGAGCTTCTCGATGCCGGCCTGCAGCTCGAGGGGGCGTTGAAGGTTATCGAACAGCGGCAGGAGCGATCGCCGGTCAAGATCGTCGCCTCGCGGCTTCGCCAGCAGGTGAGGGAGGGAGTGGGCTTCTCCACGGCACTGCGGGGATGCGGCAGGTCCTTCGATCCCCTCTACTGCAACCTCGTGGCCGCGGGCGAGGCGGCCGGAGCGCTCCCCCAGATCCTCAAACGCCAGTGCGCCCATCTTGAGATGGTGGGCGAGTTGGGCAGGAAAGTGACCTCGGCATTGGTCTACCCGGCGATCGTCTTCAGCTCGGCGATCCTGCTCATGTTCATCTTCCTCACCTTCCTGGTGCCCCAGCTTTCGGTCCTGCTCGGAAAATCAGGTCAGAAACTCCCTGCCATCACGCAGGCGCTGATTTCCGTCAGCCTCTTCTGCGGCCATTACTGGTGGGCGATCCTGCTGGTGATCGTCGGGATTGCGGCGGCCATCCGCGCCGCCGTGGCGACGCCGACCGGCAGGGACTGGTGGCATAGACGGCAGCTTGATGTTCCGGTGGTTGGTCCCGTGCTGAAGACACGGTTCTTCGCCGAGATGACCCAGAACCTCTCCACGCTCGTTTCCAACGGAGTCAGCATGCTCGCCTCCCTGGAGTTGATGAAGGGAGCCACTTCGAATGTCTACCTGAAGGGATTGCTTGAGGATGTCACTGCCTTGGTGAGGGAGGGATCCTCCCTGGCCTCCGCCCTCCGGAGAACGGGATTCTTCCCGCCCGTCCTGCTCGACATTCTCGGGGTGGGTGAACAGACGGGGGATCTCTCCGGATCGCTCCTGCGTGCCGCAAAGAGATACGACCGCGAACTGGCTGGGAAAATCCAGATCCTCACAACGCTCATCCAGCCCGCCGTCATCCTGATCGTCGCTCTCTTTGTCGGGGTCGTGGCCTACTCCATGATCTCGGGAATCCTCTCCAGCGTGAATGCGCTCCGGGCGAGGTAGGAGGGGATGGGGAAAAGTCGAAAGTTGAAAGGCGAAAGGCGGAAAGTCTCAGTATGAAGGCTGAAGAGCCGTAGGTCATGACATAGGTGCCGGGACTTTATCACCGAATTGTAACATGAATCCCTTTGCAGAAATCGCTCCTGTGATCTAACAAAGCGGCCGTGATGCCACGCGCATTGCCACGACGCGACCCGGGAAGGTCGGGGGGCTTTCCCGGGTCGCGTCCGTGCCATCCTCCATTCCCGATCAGAAGCACATGATTTTTTTGGCAAACATTTCGCTCTTCCCCGACATCCCGACCGGGACGCTTCTCCTGCTCGGGCTGGCTCTGTTACTGGCCCTTGGATTCGAGTTCGTCAACGGCTTCCACGACACGGCCAACGCGGTCGCCACGGTCATCTACACCCACACGCTCCCCGCGGTTCCCGCCGTCATCTGGTCCGGATTCTTCAACTTCATCGGGGTTCTTCTCTCCGCCGGTACGGTCGCCTTCAGCATCGTGAACCTCCTGCCGGCCGAACTGGTGATCCATGTCGGCTCCGCCGCGGGATTCGCCATGGTCTTCTCGCTCCTTGTTTCGGCGATCCTCTGGAATCTCGGCACTTGGTTTTTCGGCCTGCCCGCCTCCAGTTCCCACACGCTCATCGGATCGATCATCGGCGTCGGTGTGGCCAACGCGATCATGGGGCCCTCCCACTACTGGGCGGACGGGGTGAACTGGGCCAAGGCCAAGGATGTCGGCCTGGCACTGCTTATCTCCCCGGCCATCGGATTCTGCGTGGCGGCGCTCCTCCTGATCGTCATGAAGATCCTGATCCGCAATCCGAAGCTCTACAGCGCTCCGGATGCCCATCATCCTCCACCGGGCTGGATCCGCGCCCTGCTCATGTTCACCTGTACCGGTGTGAGCTTCGCACACGGTTCCAACGACGGCCAGAAGGGGATGGGGCTGATCATGCTGATCCTGGTGGGTATTCTTCCCACCACATTCGCCCTGAAGGATGCCAGTTCCGGACAGGAGTTCGATGCTCTAAGGCATGAACTGAAGAACACGGCCCTCTACTGCCAGCAGCATGCCGCTGGAGCGGACCTGGCCGCTGTCAATCCAGACCCTTCGAAGATCATCACCTCGTTCCTGAGCGGGAGCCACTCTACCAGTCCAGAACTCTTTGCCGCTGCGGGAATGATCGCCGAGGAGACAAGGAGCCTGCTCGGTGATGTCGATTCGGTCTCCGAGATCCCGAAGGCCGAGAGGGGGAAATTGCGCTCCGATCTCTACCTGCTCTCCTCGACTGCCTCGAAGCTCGCCAAAAACCATCAACTCGACTCGACCGCCGCCGAGAATCAGGCAAAGAAGCTCGCCTCCACCATCAATGGCGTGACCAACTTCATCCCCGTTTGGGTGAAGGTCGCGGTCGCCCTCGCGCTCGGTCTGGGAACCATGGTCGGATGGAAGCGCATCGTGGTCACCGTCGGCGAGAGGATCGGCAAGGCGCACCTCACCTATGGACAGGGTGCCGCCGCCGAGTTGGTCGCCATGCTCACGATCAGTATGGCCGATGTGCTTGCCCTGCCGGTCAGCACGACCCATGTCCTCTCCTCGGGTGTTGCGGGAACGATGGCTGCCAACGGTTCCGGGCTCCAGATGAGCACCGTGCGCAACATCCTCCTTGCATGGGTCCTCACTCTGCCGGTCTGCGTCTTCCTTGGGGCCTCCCTCTTCGCTCTCGGACTGAACCTGATCATCAGGCTTGGGGGGAGTTGATCACAAGTCCATCCATGCGGGTCAGTTTAAGCCGCAGTCGAGAGCGCCTTGACCATGCGCGAGCAGAGCCCTCCTCTGCGAATGTATCTCAAGAGAGTGTGACATAATTGTAACATCAACGACCTAGTCGCCGGGTCATCCCTGCGTCATCGATTGATGCATGGTCTTCGCGCTCACTAGTTTCTCGTCGCCGGGAGGCTCCGTCCTCTGTCATGAGTGAGACTGACGCGGACTCCCTGGTGCTTCTCATCGAGGATGAGGAGGATGTGGCCGAACTCGTCGGCAACCTTCTGGGGAAAGCACACTTGAAAAGCGCGATCGCCCATTCGGCGTGGAAGGGAATTCAGATGGCCGAGGAACTGCAGCCGAAAGTCATCATCCTTGATCTTATGCTCTCGCGGCTTGACGGGTTCGAGGTGTTGAAGCGTCTCAAGGAGACACCCCGCACCGGCAGTATCCCCGTCATCATCCTCACGGGGAAGAGGGATCAATCCAGCTGCATCAGGGCACTGGAACTCGGGGCCGATGATTACATCACCAAGCCCTTCAACAACCGCGAGCTTGTACTCCGGCTTAAGGCCGTGATGAGGCGTTATCAACCGGTGGTGCGATCCCTCACGGCCGGAGATCTCGAGGTCGACCCCATCGCCCTGAGGGTGCGGGTCAAGGGGCGCCCCTTGGATCTGGCCCTGATCGAGTTCAAGCTTCTATGCGTGCTCATGTCGCGGCCGGGGGAAATCATCGCCAGGGAGGAACTCCTCGAAACCGTATGGGGGAAGGATGCCGGCGTCGATATCCGCTCCGTGGATACCTACGTCTACCGAGTCAGAACGAAACTCGGGGATCAGGGCGCCATGATGCAGACCGTCCGCGGCCGCGGCTATGTCTTGATGAATCCCAACCAATGATGGGAATCGTAGCCGCAACTTTCCGAAACGGCTGGATCTTCCGCATGATTTGTCACTAAATTTTTTGAGTAAATCCGGAATCCCGAAAATCCAGATTCTCACCCTCTCACAAAGATGATCAAGATGATGCCCTCCATTACCTCCCGCATGACATACCTTTCGTTGGTACTTCTCATGTTGACGCTGCTTCTGCCAGCCTGTGTCAGCAGTCAAGGAGGTGCTGGCAGTTCAGGAAGCGGCACCGATAGCCCCGCCTCCCTGGCCGTTCTGCTGGGACTCGACGGTGTGAGGCAGGAACTACAGATCACCCCGGTACAGTCGGGTCTTCTCGATGCGCTTCAGTCCGATTACAAGTCCCAGGCCAAGAACATCATGGCCATCGGTCAGGCCGATCAGGATGCCGCACTACGCGCCGACTGGGACATCCGCTCCCTACGCAAGCAGTACAACGCCCGCTCCCTGGCCGTGCTCACACCCGACCAGCAGCAGCGCCTCATGGAACTCCAGCGCCAGATGCTCGGCGGATCGCTTCTCTCCTCGGTCACCGAGCAGAAACTGCTCGGCCTCTCCACGCAGCAGCAGCAGCAGCTCGCCGCCCTGAGTTCCTCCAGCCAGGCGCAGGCCACCTCCATCAACGCCCAGGCGCAGGCCGGACAGCTCTCCGACTTCCGCAAGGGGATCGAGCTTCGCAGGCTCCAGCAGCAGACCTCCGACCGGATGGTGGCTGTCCTCACCCCCGACCAGAAGAAACAGTGGAAGATCCTCAGCGGCCAGAAGAGCGGCATGCCCGAGATTCACGACCCGAACGCCAGAACCCAGAGCCTCTTCGAGGGATATTGAGTCGGGGAAAAGCGGAAAGGCTAAAGGCTGAAGGGGGGCTTTAAAAATCAGGAAATCAGAAAGAGAGTAGCAGTCATTGGACCAAGAGCACTCATCTCTTGGTTAGGTTGCGGGGTGGACTATCGACTGTGGACTCCCCTGACTGCTGCCCTAAACCCCTTCAGCCTTGATCAGGCTGTTACTTGAGCTCGGGGGGGAGGGGGAGATTCTTGATCTGCTGGGCCGCATTGCGGTGGCAGACGAGAATGGCATCATCGGTCTCGACCACGACAAGGTCGCTGACGCCGCAGAGGGCGACGGTTCTTTTTTTGGCCACGACGATGTTGCGGCCGGCATCGAGGGTGACGACCGGGCCGACGAGGGTGTTGTCGTCGGCATCCTTGCCAAGGTGGTCGGGGAGGGCTGTCCAGGAGCCGACATCATCCCAGTCGTACTCGGCGACCAGGGCCGCGACATCGGAGGCCTTCTCCATGATGGCGAAGTCGACGGAGATCTTCGGAAGCTTCGGGAAATTTGCGGCAAGGTAGGCCTTTCCGTCCCCTTCGCGGGGATAGTTCCGGATGAAGTTTTCGAGCTCCGGTTGGTGACGATGGCACTCGGAGAGGAAGGTCTCCGCCTGCCAGAGGAACATGCCGGCATTCCAACCATGCTTTTTCCCGGCGAAGAATTCCTGCGCCCGGTCCGCATCGGGTTTCTCGACAAAGCGTTTCACCGCGAGGAAGCGACTGGAACCCTTTGTCTCCAAGTCGGCTCCAAGCTCGAGGTAACCGAAGCCGGTCGATGCGTGGGTCGGGGTGATCGAGAAGGTGAGGATGGCGGGATGCTCCGCGACAAAGGCAGCCGCTTCCCCGACCTGTCGGCGGAAGGTCGCCGCATCATGGATCATGTGATCGGCCGGGAATAGCGCCACGAGGGCATCCGGTCGGAGAGAGCGCGCGATCGCGGTGGCAAGCGCGGCGGCGGGGGCGGTGTCGCGCTTGGCCGGTTCGGCAATGATGTTTTGCCTAGGCAGGAAGGGGAGGGCGGCGATCGTGGCCTCAAGTTGCACCTCGTTGGTGAGAATGAAAATCCTCTCCGGCGGGATGATTCCCTCAAACCTGCGGGCGGTCTGCTCGAGCAGGGTCTGGTCGCCGAGAAGCTTGACCAGATGCTTCGGTGTGGCGGAGCGGCTGACGGGCCAGAAGCGTTCCCCGCTGCCACCGGCCATGATGAATAGAAAGAGGCGGTCGAGGGGAAGCTGGGAGCTGGAAGCTGGGAGCTGGGGCATGGGGAAAGTGAAAGGTGAAGTGGAAATTTGGCCACAAGAGGCACAAAAAGCACACCGGGCTAAAGGACGAGTTTTTTAAATTGTACCACAGGAGAACCAAAGTTCACCAACATACCATGTCTGATTCCTGTGGCTCGGAGATACCCAAGAACTTGGGCGGTATGGATAGAAGTAAGAGATTCACAGGCTTTGATTTCAAGAATCATGCCGCGTTCCACAAGCAGGTCCGCGATGTAATCGCCCAATATCGTTCCATCCTCATCCTTCACGGGGATCCGGAACTGGCGCTCGACGGAAATGCCGATTTTTTCCAAACGATGAGCCAATCCATTTTCATAAACCTTTTCCAAGTGCCCCCATTTCAGAAAGGAATGCATCTGCAGTGAGCAATTCCTCACGCAATCGGCCAATCGTCTGGCTTCCTCATCGGTCATTTCGGCCATGGCGTGCGCTCAATCCGCTTCTTTGTGCTTTCTGTGCATTTTGTGGCAAATGAAAGCTTTTCCTGTCTTCCTGATTACATCATCCCAGCCCTTTCAGGGTTGTCTTGAGCGTCTCAAGTTTTTCAGCCCACTTGGCTTGGCGCTGGCGGTGATCCTCGAGGACGTTGGCCGGAACTTTTTCCACGAAGGAGGTGTCGGCCAATTTGGCTTCCACCTTGACGAGTTCGGCCTCGACCTTGGTGATCTCGGCGGCGATGCGCTTCCGCTCGGCATCGAGATCGACCAGTCCCTCCAGCGGCATGTAGATGGTTCCCAGGTCGGTGACGACGCTGGGAGTCCCGGCGGGCGGCATTTCTTTGAGGATCTCCAGGCCGGAGGCCCTGGTGAGACCCGCGAAGATGGCGCGCCGGGAGTCGTGGATCTCTTCCTTGGGGGCCAGCAGGAAGCGGACTTGCTGCTGGGAGGGGATCTTGAATTCCGCCCTGAGGTTGCGCGCGGCATGGATGGCCGCGTAGAGCGCGGTCGTGCGCGTGCTGGCTGCGGTGATCTCGGACTCGGGAAGGTTGAGTAGCTTTTCTGCGGGGGGCACCGTGTAGAGAAGCAGGCCGGCGCGTTCTCCGGTTCCCGATGCGGAGGCGGGGGCCTGGAAACCGAGGCGCTTCCAGAGTTCCTCGGTGACATGGGGCATGAGCGGATGGAGGAGGCGCAGTGTGCCCGAGAGGGTGGCGTCCATGACGGTCAGGATGGCGTTCTTGGCCTGCTCGTCCGAGCCGTTCAGGATCGGCTTGGCCGCCTCGACGAACCAGTCGCAGTAATCGCCCCAGAAGAAGTCGTAGAGCAGGCCCGCCACCTCATGGAAGCGGTAGTCGGCATAGGCCCCGCGCAGCGCGGCGTGCATGGTGTCGAACCGGTGCAGGAGGTGGATCGCGATATCGGGAAGGGGGAGTCCGGACGGATCGGGCGAGGGGTTGCACGGGCCCTGCATCTCGCGGAAGCGGGCGGCGTTCCAGAGCTTGTTGGCGAAGTTGCGGCCCTCCTCGATCTGCTTCTCGTCGAACTTGATGTCCTGTCCCTGCGGGGCGACACGGATGATGCCGAAGCGGAGGCCGTCGGCGCCGTACTTGGCGATCAGGTCGAGCGGGTCGGGGGAATTCCCGAGGCTCTTGGACATCTTGCGGCCCTGCTTGTCGCGGATGATGCCGGTGAAGTAGACGTCGCGGAAGGGAATCTCCCCGGTGTACTCCAGTCCTGCCATGATCATGCGGGCGACCCAGAAGAAGATAATGTCGGGTCCGGTGACGAGCACGCTTGTCGGGTAGAACTTTGCGCGGACGGCATCGTCCATGGTGTCGTGGGCCCAGAGCCAGGAGGAGAACCAGGTGTCGAGCACGTCGGGATCCTGGGTCCATCCGTCGCCGGGCGATTCGATCTGGATGCGCGGTCCTTCGCCGCTGCCCTCCGGCGCATACCAGACGGGGATGCGGTGTCCCCACCAGAGCTGGCGGCTGATGCACCAGTCCTGGATGTTCTCCAGCCAGTGGTCGTAGACCTTTTCCCAGCGTTTGGGGAAGAACCTGATGAGTCCGTTGCGGACGGCGTCACGGGCCTCGACCGTCTTCGGATACTTGAGGAACCACTGCTCGCTGAGGCGGGGTTCGATCGGGACATCGGCGCGCTCGCTGAAGCCGACGTTGTTCTCATGGGGCTCCTCCCTGGTGAGGAGGCCGAGTTCCTTCAGTCGCTCGACGGCTTCCGCCCGCGCCTCGAAGCGGTCGAGTCCGGCGAAGCCATCTCCCGCAAGGTCATTGAGAGTCCCGTCGGCATTCATGATGTCGATGACGGGGAGGTTGTGCCGCAGGCCGATCTCGTAGTCGGTCTTGTCATGGGCGGGGGTCACCTTGAGGACGCCCGTGCCGAATTCGAAATCCACAGCCTCGTCGCCGATGATCGGGAGCTGCACCTCGACATCGAGGGGGAGGGGGCGGCGGACATGCTTGCCGATCAGGTGGGCGTAGCGCTGATCCTTGGGATTCACTGCGACGGCCGTGTCACCCATGATCGTCTCGGGACGCGTGGTGGCGACTTCAAGCCAGGTGTCAGGTGCTTCCACCACCTCGAGCTTGAAGTGGTAGAGGTAGCCTTTCTGCTTCTTGGGAATGACCTCCTCGTCGCTCAGGGCGGTGAGGGAAACGGGGCACCAGTTCACCATCCGCTTGCCCCGGTAGATCAGGCCCTTCCCGTGGAGATCCACGAAGACCTCCTGCACCTTGCGGGCATAGGCCTCGTCCATGGTGAAGCGCTCGCGCGACCAGTCGCAGGAGGCGCCGAGTTTCTTCAACTGCCCGATGATGATGCCGCCGTGCTTTTCCTTCCATTCCCAGACTTTCTTGAGGAAGGCTTCGCGGCCGAGGTCGTGGCGGGTCTTTTTCTCCTCCTTGCGGAGTTGGCGCTCGACGACGGTCTGGGTGGCGATCCCGGCGTGGTCGGTTCCGGGAAGCCAGAGAACCTCATGCCCTGTCTGGCGGGCGCGGCGGGCGAGGATGTCCTGCAGGGTGTTGTTGAGGACATGGCCGAGGGTCAGGATTCCGGTGACATTCGGCGGGGGGATAACGATCGAGTAGGAGGGGGCCGTGGAGGAGGGATCGGCGGTGAAGCAACCGGAATCGACCCAGCGGGCATACCAGGAGGCCTCGACATCCGCGGGGGCGTAGGCTTTGGAAAGTTCGGAAGACTGTTCGGACATAAAAGAGGGAGCTGAAGAGAGTGCTGAAGAAGGAGCTGTTTAGGGTGAAGGCTTTTAGACTGTTAGGTTGGAGGCAGAAAGCTCAAAACGGCTCATCATTGCTTCCAGTGGCCGGATCTTGGATTTCTCTGAGTTCCTGAGGGCCTGATTTTTTTGATAAGTTCCGAATTGATTCGGTGGCCTTGGAAAGGGAATTCCCGAAACTCCTTGCCAGGATTCCCGGGGGAGGCTACATTCCGACCCTCTAAAAAATGACAACGACAGAAACAGCAGAAATCGCAGCACTCCGGCTGCACGAGAAGGACACCGGCAGCGCCGATGTCCAGGTAGCGACCCTCACCAAGAGGATCACCGCCCTGACCGAACACCTCAAAGGCAACGCCAAGGATCACTCCTCCCGTCGCGGCCTTCTCAAGATGGTTGCCACGCGCCGCCGTCTTCTCGATTACCTCAAGGACAGCGCCAGCGAGCGTTACCAGGCGGTTCTTGAGAAACTGAACCTGCGCAAGTAACGGACCACCAGGTTCTCCGTTCCCTCACGGCTCCCTGATCCTCATGGATCCGGGACTCCTTGGGGAGAATGGCACTGACCGGGCAATTCCGCCACCCAAGCAACCCTGACACCCTCCGCACGTTTTCAGCGGAGGGATTCACTCAACCGACACATCACACCGATGCAGGCATCCCTCCGGATGCCATCCGTCATTCCGGGCGCCCGCTAATCATCGCGCACTGATCGGATCCACGCATTCCACCCAACAAACACCCATTCCCATGTCACACACCACCATCACGGCCCAAGTCGGCCAGAACCCTATCAGCTTTGAGACAGGCAAGATCGCCAAGCTCGCCGACGGAGCCGTCGTCGTCAGCTCCGGCGAGACCATCGTCCTCGTCAGCGCCGTTTCCGCCACTTCCGTGAAGGAAGGCCAGGATTTCTTCCCGCTCACCGTCGATTACAAGGAGAAGGCAGCCGCCGTCGGCAAGTTCCCCGGCGGATACTTCAAGCGTGAGGGCCGTCCGAGCGAGAAGGAGATCCTCACCGCGCGCATGACCGATCGTCCGCTGCGCCCCCTCTTCCCGAAGAACTACTTCTACGACACGCAGATCATCAGCATCCTGCTCTCCGCGGACGGCGAGATCGATCCCGACATCCTCTCCATCAACGGCGCCTCGGCCGCCCTCTGCGTCTCCGACATCCCGTTCGAGAAGCCGATCGCCGCGGTCCGTGTCGGACGCATCAACGGACAGTTCGTGGTCAACCCCACCCACACCCAGCGTGAGGAGAGCGATCTCGACCTCGTTTACGTCGGAGACGGCGAGCAGGTCATCATGATCGAGGGTGCCGCCAACGAGCTTCCCGAAGAGGAGTTCAAGAAGGCTCTCGACTTCGCCCGCGAGCAGACCCGTCCCTTGATCGCCGCACAGAACGAGCTCATCGCCAAGGCCGGCAAGCCGAAGCGCGAGTTCACCCTCCTTAACGTCGACGAGGGAATGCTCGAGATCGCCTATCAGGTCGCCGGTGACCGCATCGAGGCCGCCCTCTACACCCCCAGCAAGGTTGCCCGCGGCAAGGCCGTCGGTGCACTCCGCGACGAGGTGAGCGCCAAGATCCTCGAGAAGTTCCCCGCCGCCACCAAGTTCGAAATCTCGCAGGCGTTCGATTACCTTCAGAAGAAGGCCTTCCGCGTCAGCATCCTCGACAAGCAGAAGCGCTGCGACGGTCGCGGCCTTGCCGAACTCCGTCAACTCTCCAGCGAGACCACCGTCCTGCCCCGTGCGCACGGATCGGCCCTCTTCGCCCGCGGCGAGACCCAGGCGATGGCCCTGGCCACCCTCGGCACCGCCGATGAGGCCCAGATGATCGACGCCTACGGTGGCGGCGAGACCACCAAGCGCTTCCTGCTCCACTACAACTTCCCTCCCTTCAGCGTCGGCGAGACCGGTCGCTTCGGCGGGCAGAACCGCCGCGAGATCGGCCACGGCGCCCTCGCCGAGCGCTCGATCTTCCCGGTCATCCCGAGCCAGCAGGATTTCCCTTACGCCCTCCGCGTCACCAGCGAGGTCATGGAGTCCAACGGCTCCACCTCGATGGCCTCCGTCTGCGCCGGCGTGCTCGCCCTCATGGACGCGGGTGTTCCCCTCAAGCGTCCCGTCGCCGGCATCTCCGTCGGTCTCGTGACCGAGAATGACGATCAGGGCAAGCTCACCCGCCACACCCTGCTCACCGACATCATCGGCAGCGAGGATCACTTCGGCGATATGGACTTCAAGCTCTGCGGCACCGAGGCCGGAGTCACCGGATTCCAGCTCGACCTGAAGCTCAAGGGCATCAGCCACGAGCTCATGGCTACCGCCATCGACGACGCCCGCAAGAACCGCGGACTCATCCTCGATCACATGAAGCAGACCCTCCCCGCACACCGCGGAGAGATGAGCAAGTACGCCCCCCGCATCGAGACCGTCACCATTCCGAAGGACAAGATCGGCCTCATCATCGGCCCCGGTGGCAAGACCATCAAGGGGATCGTTGCCGAGACCGGTGCCGAGATCAACGTCGAGGAGGATGGCAACTTCGGCCTCGTCCACATCTACTCCAGCAACGGCGAGAGCCTCAAGCGCGCCAAGGAGATCATCGAGGGCATGACCAAGGAGATCACTGTTGGCGAGCTCTATCAGGGCACCGTCGTCTCCATCAAGGAGTTCGGCGCCTTCGTCGAGGTGCTCCCCGGCAAGGACGGCCTCGTCCACATCTCCGAGCTTGCGGACACCCGCGTCAACAAGGTCGAGGATGTCGTCAGGAACGGCGACGTCATCTGGGTCAAGTGCATCGGCGTCGATGACAGGGGCAAGGTCAAGCTCAGCCGCAAGGCCGCGATGAAAGATCGCGACCAGGCAGCCGCAACTGCCTGAGATAGTCTCCAGTCACATTAATGAAAGCCCCGGGGTTACCCTCGGGGCTTTTTATTTGCGGCCACTTTCTCCAAAATCATGACCAAAATGTGACATCTGCTTCCTTGAGTACTAGGGAAGGGGCTCAATAGATAAGATCTCCTGACAAGGCTATCGCCATGCCCATGCATAGTTTTTTGCGTCCTTTACCCGGATGTCTTCTTATTTGCCTGCTCGTTTGCGTACCCAGTCTTGGGGCGCAAGGAATTGTTCCCAAGTTCATGGATCCCACCGAGGAGTTGGATGGAAACGCCACGAAGAAAAAGCATGACGGAAACCCTCTCACTTCCCCTACGCCTACCCCCTCCACCACTTCTCAGTCGGCTCCTGTATCACGAGGTGGGAATTTCCTAGAAAATCTAGGCGACAAGATTCAGTACTTTTTACCCAGCAGTCTGACGGCGGTCTACTCCGAGATCGGATCAGACGTGACGTCGGTGGTTGATTACCCCGCGCAGCATGGCGGGGTTGGCTTGGCTCTTGGGCGGGGTGTTGGGAGTCAGATGAGCCGGGCTGGTCAATCAGTCGACGCGTTGACTCACAAGGAATTTGAAATCATCAATAGCGTTGAGAAAAAACTCTCGGATTGGGGTTTGATTTTCGGTGGAGACTGGTTGGGAAACTATTATGGGAATCTTGCCGGCGGATACCGGACAGGGAGTGGCTTTGATGAGCAGATCAAGTTGGCCTTTGTCTATGATTTTGGGAAGAAGCTCCACCTCAAGGGGCTCAAGGCCTACTCGAATTTCAGGTACAGGGATGGGGATGACATTAACAACATCACCGGTGCGGCCAACGGCTTCAATCCCTCCAACATTCAAAGCGGCAAGGAACTTCGCCTCAAGGCCCAGTATCTGGAATTCACTTCCGAAAACGGAGCCTTCATGATCAATGCGGGTTGGATGACTCCGTATGATTTCTTCCTCCAGCAGCCGCTTTCCAAGCTTTTCCAGAACAACCAGATTGCGAGCGCCAAGGGAATCGGTGGAAACAGCGGTGGCGGAGCCCGGGAGACTTTTGTTGGCAACCCCACCTTAAACAACAACGTTGCCGCGAAGATCCCCTGGGGCAGTACCTATGATGCTTGGGGGGGGACCCTTCGCCTCAAGCCTACCAAGTCGACTTACGCTATTGGTGGAATGTACATGGCTATTCCGAACGCGGCTGGAGCCGTCCAGGGCGTTTACACACCGACCCAAGTGGCCCCCTACACCGATGTCCCGAAGAGCCAACTCGGAAAGATGAACCCGGCCTCCAAAGGAACGATCAACAACAACGGACTCGCCACCTTCGGAGGGGCCGGTGCAAATGCAGTCGGCTCGGGACAGCCCAACGGAAACCCGGGGAGTAATCCCAATGGTCTTTTTGTCTGCTCAGAGTTCGGTTGGGAGCCCAAGATCGGGCGAGACAAACTGGAGGGCAAGTATGCTTTCGGCATGATCTGGTGGGGTATCCAGGACGAGAATTTTCTCCCGGTGACCCAGACGGGATCGGGCTCAAAGGCCAAGGCGGTCAATGCCGGTTCCTTCAACATGGGTTCCTGGGCTTGGTATTTCCAGGCCGATCAGATGCTCTATCGTGTCAGAGAGTCGTCCGTTCCAAGTGATGGCAAAAATCCATCACCAGCCAGAAATTTATCCAAGAAGGGACTCTACATGTTCAACGCTTGGAGTTTTTCCCCTAGCCGCTACAGCCTGCTCGATTTCTACTACCAGACAGGTCTTGTCTATCAGGGGCTTATTCCGGGGCGCCCCGACGACCGGCTGGGGGTAGCGCTCGGTTCGGCCTGGTTCAGTTCCGATGCCGCATCGGCCTATCACCAGACTTACGAGATCCAGACCGCCTCCGCCATTGCCGCAGGGAAGCCCGTCCACCCCGCGCAACCGCAGCCGACATGGGGAGGGGTCGTTGAAATCGACTACCAGTGCATGCTGACCAAGTGGATCTCCGTGAAGCCTTTTCTCGAGTACATCATGAACCCCCAGCAGAACGGCACCCTCGGGAATGTCCTGGTACTCGGCACGCAGGCGGCGGTTCGCTTCTGAAGCCCTTCTCCCGTCGGCACCGGACGCTGCAATATCGTTTCCCGATCGGCCGGGTTCCTGATTAGTCTGCTCCCAGCAATGCACGAATTCCTGCAGCAACTCATCAACGGCCTCTCACTCGGCGCGATCTACGCCCTGATCGCGCTGGGATACAGCATGGTCTACGGACTTCTGAAGTTCATCAACTTCGCCCACGGTGATGTCCTCATGATCGGCGCCTTTGCCGGCTTCTACGCGGCGCCCGTGATCCATCATTTCCTACCCGATCCGTGGATGACCACGGCCGCCGTCCTGCTCTGGGCGATGCTCCTCTGCGCCATCCTCGGCGTGGTGATCGAGCGCCTGGCCTACAGGCCCCTGCGTGATCAGCCGAAGCTCGCGGTGCTCATCACTTCGATCGGCGTCTCGCTGCTTCTCTCCTACGGCGGGCAGATTCTCTTCGGGGTCAACCAGAAGGCCTTTCCCGACCTTCTCCCTCCCATCCGGATCTCACTGGGGCAGGGGGTGACCATGTCGGGCAACCATCTGCTGGTGATCGTGGTGACGCTGGTGCTGCTTGTCGGTCTCCGCGAGATCGTCCTGCGGACCCGCTTCGGTTTGGCACTTCGCGCCCTCTCGCAGAACCGCGATGCGGCCTCGCTCATGGGCGTGAACAGCAACGCCGTGATCTCGCTCACCTTCGCGGTTGGTTCGGCGCTCGCGGGTGCCGCCGGCGTCCTTTACGCCATGAACATCCACTCCATCGAACCGCTCATGGGGACTCTTCCCGGCATCAAGGCCTTCGTGGCGGCGGTGCTCGGCGGGATCGGCAGCCTTCCCGGGGCCGCTGTCGGCGGTCTGCTGCTCGGCCTCACGGAGTGCCTACTCGGCGGCTCCTTCCTCTCTTCCTACCGCGATGCGATCGCCTTCGGAATCCTCATCGTCATCCTGCTGATCCGCCCCTCGGGCCTCTTCGGAAGCTCCGCCGCGGAGAAAGTTTAAACTGGGAGCTGGGAGCTGGGAACCAAGCCGCTCGGAAGCGGTGCGGTAGACTACGACATAGTCGTAGCCCCGGAGGGGTGGCACCGTCCGCCGGGCGGCGGATGCCATCAACTGGGAGCTGGGTTGATTGCCGATCTGCCCCCATTTCATAATTCATAATTCAGCTTTCAGGCTGATTGCTGTCCCCTCTCGACCTTCGACTTTATCAGCTCAGGCTGTTGGGATCGCCTACCCCAACTTCCAACTCCTAGCTTCTAGTCCTTCCCGAGTACCTCGAGGTAACGGCGTGAGATCGGGTCGGGCTTTCCCGGTTCGAAGCTCTCGATGCGCATCTGCTTGAGCATCCAGAGGCCATCGATCTTCTGGGCCGAGATGATCTCGAAGCGCCTCAGGAGCAGGCCCTTTTTATCATATCCCTCGATGCGCAGGATCGCACCGCTCTCCTTGTCGATCCAGACGCGTGCGACTCCGTAGACCGGTTCGTCGGAGGGGGCCTGCAGGTCGATCTTCCAGGCGGGACGGGTCTTCACCGTCTCCTCTCCCTGTAGAATGGGAAGTGGCCAGTAGAGGAATCCCAGCGAGAGATCCTGATATGTGACGCCGCTGTCGCGGACCTCGTCATGGAGGTGAGTCCCGGTGACGGCATTGGTCGCATCCCCTTTCTTTTCGAGAAGCCGGGTCCGGTTCTGATCCAGCTTCAGCAGGAGGGTTTGGTCGGGATTGGAGAAACAGTAGCTGATCACCCGGTCCTTGAGCTTGATCCTCAAGGGGGTGGGTTGACCCTCTCCCCGGATCTGCGCACGCAGGCTGGCCGGCCGGGCCGTGGGACTCAGTCGGGCCGCCTGCAGGATCTGCTCAGCGCTCTGGGCATGGACTTCAAGAACCAGAAGCGGGAGGAGGCAAAGAAGACCTATCGATCGAAGTATCACGACGAGACCCTAGCCACGGCCCTTGGCAGGGGCAACGGGAGAGTGGTGCGGGACGAATGGATTGGCTAGAGGCAACCGCTGATTTAATCAGCGGTTCCCTATCCGCCAAGGAATGGGTATAGGAAGGGGGATGGCCACATCCTCGCCGGACAAGCATCTGGTTCTCTACGACGGGTCGTGCGGTTTCTGTAGCCGATCCATGGTGAAGTGGAGAAAGGCGGGGGAGGGGGTCATTGATTTTGCCCCGGTGCAGTCGGGAGCCGGGGAGTCCTATGGATTCAAGGCCGATCAACCGATGGGGGCGCTCCATCTGGTCGAGACCGGCGGTGAAATCCGCCGTGGTGCGGCGGCTGTCTTCCGGATGATGGAACTGTGTTCAAGTCCCGCCGGCGCTCTCCTCTGGAAGCTCTACCGGAATGTTCCCGCCTTCCGGGTGCTCGCCGATCTGGGATACCGCTTGGTGTCATCCATCCGGACGCTGCTTCCTGCGCGCGCGTGCCGGATTTCGGAAGCATCGGGGGGGTGGTGATTCGGTTGTAAGGCATCGGGATTGATCCGGCCCGGAGGGGCTTGGGCTCAGTGTTTCCGGTCATTCAGCTCCGGAGGGATGCGTGAAGCGCGTGAGCGGTGCGCACGGGTAGACTGAACGATTTTTTTTCAGAAAATTCATCATCCGGCCGCCGTGAAGGAATGCCCCGGCGGGCCTTCTGAAAAAATATCTCTGACGAAAAGTAAAAATCTTCTTGCAGATTACCCCAGTTTCCCTAGTTTCCCACCTCCCGACTTCTTCGGGGCCACAAGCTCCGCAGCGATGCGGATCTGTTCCTTCACAATCACGAGGTGCAGACCATGGCTGCGAGGCGCACGAAGAAGCATGGGAGAAAAAACATTTCCAAATGCCAACCATCAACCAACTCGTCCGCAAGGGCCGCGCCCAGGTCAAGGTGAAGTCCAAGTCGCCTGCCCTCGTGAATTGTCCCCAGCGCCGCGGCGTCTGCGTGCAGGTGATGACCCGCACCCCCAAGAAGCCCAACTCCGCGCTCCGCAAGGTCGCCAAGGTACGCCTCACCAACGGCCAGGAAGTGATCGCCTACATCGGCGGCGAAGGCCACAACCTCCAGGAGCACTCGATTGTTCTCGTGCGCGGAGGCCGTGTGAAGGATCTCCCCGGCGTACGTTACCATATCGTCCGCGGCAGTCTCGACTGCCTCGGGGTCGACGGCCGTCGCCGTGGCCGCTCCAAGTACGGAGCCAAGCGCCCCAAGGCCGGTGAAGAGGCCAAGGGTGGCAAGAAAAAGTAATCTCCAAGCAACCAATAACCGTTCTTTTCCATGTCCCGCCGAAAACGCGTCATCACCAAGGAAGTCAAGCGTGACCTCCGCTACGGCAGCCCGCTCGTTGCCCGCCTCATCACCACTGTCATGCGAGGTGGCAAGCGCTCCCTGGCCGAGCGCATCGTCTACACCGCGATCGAGAGCACCCGCGACGGCACCGAGGCGGTCGACCCCCTCGATGTCCTCCAGAAGGCCATGGACAATGCCCGTCCCCGCCTCGAGGTGAAGAGCCGTCGCGTCGGCGGCGCCACTTACCAGGTTCCCATGGAGGTTCCCGCCGAACGCCAGCTGGCACTTGCCATGCGCTGGATAGTCGGATTCGCCAGCAAGCGTAAGAGCATCCCGATGTCCAGGGCGCTCGCCGCCGAGCTCAAGGAAGCGGCCTCCAACCAGGGTGCCGCTATCAAGAAGCGCGACGATCTGCACAAGATGGCCCAGGCCAACCGCGCCTTCGCCCACTTCCGCTGGTAGACCCAATCCCTCTGTTCTTTATCCCATCAACGCAATGAGCACCGCTACTGCCAATCCGAACTCCCCGGATCGCGCCTTTCCGCTGGAGCGCACCCGTAATATCGGGATCTGCGCGCACATCGACGCCGGCAAGACCACCCTCACCGAGCGCGTCCTTTTCTACACCGGCATGATTCACAAGATCGGCGAGGTGCATGAGGGAACGACCGCCACCGATTGGATGGAGCAGGAGCGCGAGCGCGGCATCACCATCACCTCCGCCGCCACCACCTGCAGCTGGAACCAGATCAAGCAGGATGACATTGTGAAGCTTTTCGACGGCATCAAGATGCGCGTCAACATCATCGACACCCCGGGTCACGTGGATTTCACGGCCGAGGTGGAGCGCTCGCTGCGCGTTCTTGACGGTGCCATCGCCGTCTTCTGCGGAGTCGCCGGTGTTCAGCCCCAGTCTGAGACTGTCTGGCGCCAGGCCAACAAGTACAACGTTCCCCGCATCGCCTTCGTCAACAAGATGGACCGCACCGGTGCCAACTTCGAGAACGCGGTCAACGACATGCGCACCAAGCTCGGTGCCAATGCCTGGCCGATCCTCATCCCGATCGGTGCCGAGGACAACCTCCAGGGCCAGATCGACGTGGTGAACCAGAAGGCCGTCATCTACGCCGACGACGCCAGCATGGGCTCCAACTACACAATCACCGAGATCCCGGCCGAACTGAAGGACAAGGCCAAGGCCGCCTATGACGACCTCGTCAGCCAGATGACGGATCTCGACGAGGAGGTCGGCATGCTCTTCCTCGAGGAGAAGCCGGTCACCCGTGAGATCCTCAAGCAGGCCATCCGCCGCCAGACGATCGCAAACAAGTTCGTTCCCGTCGCCGGAGGTTCAGCCTTCAAGAACAAGGGTGTCCAGTATCTCCTCGACGCCGTCGTCGATTATCTCCCGAGCCCGATCGACATTCCTCCCGCCAAGGGACAGAACCCCGACAACGGCGATGACAAGTTTGCCGTCACCGATGATAACGCTCCCTTCTGCTCGCTAGCTTTCAAGCTCTGGAGCGATCCTTTCGTCGGGAAGCTCGTCTTCTTCCGTGTCTACTCCGGCAAGCTGAGCAAGGGCGACACCGTTCTCAATCCCCGTACCGGGAAGCGCGAGCGCATCAGCCGACTCATCCAGATCCAGGCCGACAAGCGCGAGGATATCGATACCTGCTACTCCGGGGACATCGCCGCCATCGTCGGTATCAAGAACATCACCACCGGTGACACCCTCTGCACCGAGGACGATCCGATCGCGCTCGAGCCTCCCTCCTTCCCCGATCCGGTTATCTCCATGGCGATCGAGCCTAAGACCAAGGCTGACCAGGAGAAGATGGGCAATGCCCTCCAGCGTCTCTCGGAAGAGGACCCGACCTTCCGTGTCTTCACCAACGAGGAGACCGGCCAGACCATCATCGCGGGCATGGGCGAGCTTCACCTTGAGATCATCCGCGACCGCATGATGCGCGAGTTCAAGGTCGAGGCGAACTCCGGCAAGCCCCAGATCGCCTACAAGGAGACCATCCTTAGCGCAGCCGACGGCGAAGGAAAGCTCGTCAAGCAGTCCGGTGGACGCGGTCAGTACGGACACGTCGTCATCAAGATCGCCCCGAACGAAAAGGGCAAGGGCGTCACGATCGAGAACAAGACCGTCGGCGGTTCCATCCCCAAGGATTTCATTCCTGCTGTCATCAAGGGTCTCAACGAGGCCGCCCTCAACGGTGTTGTCGGCGGTTACCCCGTGATCGACGTCCACATCGACATCGTCGACGGTTCCTACCACGACGTCGACTCAAACGAAATGGCCTTCAAGATGGCCGCCATCTTCGCCCTCAAGGACGGTCTCAAGAACGCCAAGCCGATCCTTCTCGAACCCATCATGAAGGTCGAGGCTGTGACTCCCGAGGAGTATCAGGGCGACATCATGGGCGATCTGAACCGCCGCCGCGGAAAGATCATGTCCATCGAGACCAAGGCAATCGTCACCAGCGTCAACGCGGAGGTTCCCCTCTCCGAGATGTTCGGTTACGCGACCTCCATCCGCTCACTCTCCAAGGGACGTGCTTCCTACTCCATGGAGCCTTCCCACTTCGAACAGGTCCCGGCCCAGGTACTGGCCGCGGTCCTTGACCAGAAAAACTAACCCATCACGACCATGGCCGCAGGACAACGCATCCGTATCCGCCTCAAAGGCTTCGACTTCCGCCTCCTTGATATCTCGGCTCTCGAGATCGTAGAGACAGCCAAGCGCACCGGCTCCAAAGTGACCGGACCCATCCCGCTTCCGACCCGCATCGAGAAGTTCACGGTGAACCGCTCCCCGCACGTTGACAAGAAGTCGATGGACCAGTTCGAAATTCGCACCCACAAGCGCCTGCTCGACATCCTCGAGCCGACCGCCAAGACCGTCGATGAGCTCCGCAAGCTCAACCTTCCCGCCGGCGTGGACATCACCATCAAGATCTGACCCCTTTATCCCGAACCCTAATCCTATGAGCATCGGCGTTCTCGGCAAAAAAATCGGCATGACCCGTGTCTATGACACCAAGGGTCGCATCCGCCCCGTCACGGTCATTGAGGCCGGCGGCAATCGCGTTCTTCAGTTGAAATCCAAGGAGAAGGACGGCTACTCCGCCATCCAGGTCGGCTTCGGCGACCAGAAGGAGCAGCGCGTCGGCAAGGCCCAGAAGGGTCACTTTGCAAAGACTTCCTCGACTCCCAAGCGCTTCATCCGCGAGTTCCGACTCAAGGACGGCGAGTCCGCCCCCGAGTCGGTCGACCTCCCGGTCACGACCTTCCAGGACGGACAGTTCGTCGATGTCATCGCGACATCCAAGGGCAAGGGATTCCAGGGCGTCGTCAAGCGCTTCAAGTTCGCCGGACAGCCTGAGACCCACGGTTCCATGATGCACCGCCGTAACGGTGCCATCGGTAACCGCCTCACCCCGGGCCGCGTCTGGAAGAACATGGGCATGCCCGGTCACATGGGTGACGAACGCATCACCATTCAGAATCTCGAGATCGTCCAGGTCCGCGAGGCCGAGGGAGTGATCCTTATCAGCGGCGCCATCCCCGGTGCCAAGGGAGCCAACGTGGTCATCCGCCCCTCAAAGAAGAAATCCGCAAAAGCCGCCAAGTAATCCATGAGCGCCACTATTCTCACAGCCGACGCGGCCAAGAAGGCCAAGATCGAGATCATCACCGACGGTAAAGGATCGCAGGCCGTCCACGACGTGGTCGTCGCCATGCGCGCCAACCGTCGCAGTGGAACCGCCTCGGTCAAGACCAAGGCCACAGTCAACCTTTCCGGCAAGAAGCCCTGGAAGCAGAAGGGAACAGGCCGCGCCCGCGCAGGGTATGCCAGCTCCCCTGTCTGGTCCGGCGGCGGTGTTGTTCACGGACCCCATCCCCGTAGCTACGCCAAGAATACGCCCAAGGCCGTCAAGCGCCTCGCCTTCCGCAAGGCTCTCAGTGCCCGCATCCTTTCCGGCGACGTCCTCATCGTCGATTCCTTCGAGGTGAAGTCGCCCAAGACCAAGGAGTTCGTCTCCCTGGTGACCGGCGCCCACGGTGGTGTCCGCCGCACGCTCATCGTCTCCACGAAGTTCAGCGAGCCGACCCTTCTGGCCGGACGCAATGTCGCAAGCGACCTCCTCATGACGGCCGCCGAGGTGAACACCGAGAACCTTCTCGCCTTCGACAAGATCATCATCACCAAGGATGCCCTTGAGGCCCTTGGCAACCGCCTCCAAGGCTAACCCGGGCTACTTAATTAGCTACCAGGCATGAAAGAAGCACACGACATCATCAAGAGCGTCCTTGTGACGGAGAAGGCCAGCCTTCTCTCCGAGAAGCTCAACAAGTACGTCTTCCGCGTGGCACCCGCCGCGAACAAGATCGAGATCAAGCGGGCCGTCGAGACCCTCTTCAAGAAGAAGGTCGCCTCGGTCAACACCGCCCAGGTGGAGGGCAAGAAGAAGCGCGAGCGTCGCGCAGATTTCGGCCGCCGCGCCCACTGGAAGAAGGCCATCGTGACCCTCGCCGCCGGCGAGAAGATCGACATCGCGTAATTTTTCCGACGTCCCATCAACCGATTCCACGACCATGGCACTCAAAACCTTCCGCCCCCTGACTCCCTCGCAGCGGTTCAAGGCGCTCCCCTCTTTCGAGGAGATCACCAAGAGCAAGCCCGAGAAGTCCCTCATCGAGAGCAAGAAGCGCACCGGCGGCCGCAACAACATGGGCCGCAAGACCTCCCGTCATCGCGGCGGCGGTCACAAGAAGAATTACCGCATCATCGATTTCAAGCGCAGCCGTCGCGACGCGGTCGCCGATGTGATCGCGATCGAGTACGATCCGAATCGCAGTGCCCGCCTCGCACTCATCCAGTATGCTGATGGCGAGAAGGCCTACATCCTGCATCCTGCCGGTCTCTCGGTCGGCGCCAAGGTTCAGGCCGGTAAGACCGCCGAGCCCAATGTCGGCAATGCCCTCCCTCTCAAGTCGATTCCTCTCGGTCTCGCGCTTCACAACGTCGAGTTGACCCCCGGCAAGGGTGGTCAGATCGTCCGCAGCGCCGGATCGCAAGCGATCCTCAGCAACCGCGAAGGTGGCTACGCACTCATCAAGATGGCCTCCGGCGAGCTTCGCAGGGTCAACGAGGAGTGCTACGCGACCATCGGCCAGGTCGGCAACATCGAACACATGAACGTCTCCAGCGGAAAGGCCGGTCGTTCCCGTTGGATGGGCATCCGTCCGCAGACCCGCGGCATGGCCATGAATCCGGTCGATCACCCGATGGGTGGCGGTCAGGGCAAGAGCAAGGGCGGTGGCGGACGCCATCACCCGATGAGCCCCTGGGGCCAGCTTTCCAAGGGTTTCAAGACCCGCCGCAAACACAAACAGAGCGACACGTTCATCGTCCAGCGCCGCAAAAAGAAATAACACACCATGGCACGCTCACTCAAAAAAGGACCATTCGTGGAGTGGAAGCTCCTCGAGAAGATCGACAAGCTCAACGAGAGCAACACCAAGAAGCCGATCAAGACCTGGTCGCGCCGCTCGACCGTCACCCCCGATTTCGTGGGTCACACCTTCAACGTGCACAACGGCCGTTCCTTCATCCCTGTTTTCGTCACCGAAAACATGGTTGGTCACAAGCTCGGTGAGTTCGCGCCGACCCGTATCTTCAAGAAGCACGGTTCGCACACCGCCAAGGTCACCAAGTAACCGTTCCGCTCCGTAACCCATGTCCACCCGCTCCCGCCAACTTTCCGCTGCGACCGCGGCCGCCCTTCTCGGGCTGCCGGTTGCTGCGGCCGTGGCCCAGCAGATGGGTGAGGGGAGCACTGCAACCCTGCGCGAGAAGCTGATCCTCTCGGAGGCGGCCATCAAGGGGTTGACCGAGAGCCTGGCCGTCGCCAACGGCGAGACCGAACTCTTTAAGCGCAAGGCCGACGATCTCTCCGCACGGGCCGAGGCCCTTGGTATCCAGACTGCCGGCAATGAGACCGATGCACTCCGCACGCGTCTCCTGGCCGCCGTCCGCGATCTACGCCTCCTCCAGAAGGAGAAGGATGCCGCCCGCGAGCAGCTTGTCGCACTTACCGAGTCGGTCATGGAGCTTCTCAAGACTTCCGAGGGAATCGACGCCAAGTCCCGACTCAAGGTGGAGGAGAGACTCCGTTCCGCCTCCGCGTTCATCGGCGGGCAGGAATCAAAGAGTGTCTCCGCAGCAGGACTGACCAGCGGCCGTGTCGTCGACACCAAGCCCGACCTCGCCCTGATCGTTGCGAATCTGGGTTCCCGCCAAGGCGTCAAGACCGGCATGCCCTTCCAAGTATGGCGCGGTGAGAAGCAGATCGCTTCCGTCCGCGTCGTCGATGTCCGCGACGCAGTCAGCGGCGCCATCGTCCAGAACACAGTCACCCCCGCCGACACCGTCAGGACCGGCGACACTCTCATCATCGACTCAACCCGCTAATTCCATCCATGCAAGTCATCGCCACCCACCGCTACGCGCGCATTTCCGCCTTCAAGGCCCGCGAGGTCACCCGTGAGATCCAGGGCCTTCCCGCCGTCGATGCCCTCCAGCAGCTTGGCTTCATCCCGAAGAAAGCGGCTCCCCTCATCGCCAAGACCCTCAAGAGCGCCATCGCCAACGCCGAGCACAACAACAATCTCCGTCCCGAGCTTCTCGTGATCAAGGAGGCCGTCATCGGCGAGGCCCCCACGATCAAGCGTGTCCGTCCCAAGGCCCGCGGCAGCGCTGGTCCGGTTCGCAAGCGCAACAGCCACATCCGCATCGTCCTCACCGACGAGGTGCCGATCGTTCGCCGCTCCGACAAGCCCAAGACTTCCGGTAAGGCCAAGGCCAAGAAAGCCGCGGCAGCACCTGTCCACGCAGCCACCCCGGAGGCAACTCCCGAATCCAACGCGTAACACCACGCACCAAGCCACCAACGCACACTCACTATGGGTCAAAAAGTCAATCCGATCGGCTTCCGCCTTCCCGTCACCCGCGACTGGGCTTCCCGCTGGTACGCCTCCGAGAAGGAATTCGCCGACTTCCTCTACGCAGACCAGCAGATCCGCAACTGGCTCAAGAAGAAGCTCAAGACCGCCGCGGTTTCCCGCATCGTCATCGAGCGCGCCTGGAACAGCGTCCGCGTCACCATCTTCACCGCCCGCCCCGGCATCGTCATCGGCCGCAAGGGAAGCGAGATCGAGACCATGACCCGCGAGGTCTCCCGTCTTGCCGGAGGCAAACAGGCCAAGATCGACATCATCGAGATCAAGCAGCCCGAGATGGACGCACAGCTCGTCGCCGAGAGCGTCGCCGGCCAGCTTGAGCGCCGCATCGGATTCCGCCGCGCCATGAAGAAAGCGATGCAGATCGCCATGGACATGGGTGCCGACGGTATCAAGATCCGCGCCAGCGGCCGTCTTGGCGGTGCCGAAATCGCACGCACCGAGGTTGTCCGTGCCGGAACCATTCCCCTTCACACCCTTCGCACCACCATCGACTACGGATTTGCCGAGGCCGACACCGTTGCCGGCAAGATCGGCGTCAAGTGCTGGATCTGCAAAAAGCCCGAGAAGCTCGGTGAGCCCCGCAGCGTCGCCCCTCAGGCACCAGCCGAGACCACCGAAGCCGCCGCCTAATCACTATCCCAGTCACACAAATTTTCTAAAGGAGAGAAGTCATGCCCTTGCTGCCAAAACGAGTCAAATACCGCAAGACCCAGCGCGGAAGCCGCACCGGGAACGCCTCGCGCAATATCAACATCGATTTCGGTGAATTCGGTCTCCAGACGCTCGATCGCGCCTGGATCACCAATACCCAGATCGAGGCCGCCCGTGTCGCGCTCACCCGCAACATGAAGCGCAAAGGCAAGCTCTGGATCCGCATCTTCCCGGACAAGTCCGTAACCGCGCGCCCGCCGGAAACCCGAATGGGCAAAGGTAAGGGTCAGCCCGAGTACTGGGTCGCCACCGTGCGTCCCGGCAACATCCTCTTCGAACTCGACGGTATCTCCGAGACTGTTGCCCGCGAGTCCCTCCGACTCGCCGCCAACAAACTCCCGATCCGCACCAAGTTCGTCACCCGCCACCACGCTTCCTAAGGCGGCGACCACCACGGTAAAAATCACAGGCAACTCCATATGACTCTTGACGAAATCCGCGAATTGACGCCTACTGAACTCTCTTCCCGTAAAAAGGAACTGCGCCAGGAGATTTTCCATCTCCGTTTGCAGCAGCAGGCCGGCCAGCTTGAGAAGCCCCACCTCCTGCGCACCCTGCGCCGCGAGATTGCCCGGCTCGAGACCGTCCTGACGGCCAAGACCAAGGCAACCAACGCATAACCGCCAGGAATCACCAAGGCACCAGCAACGATGAACGACACAGCCACAACTTTCACGGCCTCCGAGGCCCGCTCCCTCCGCAAGACCCGCGTCGGCGAGGTGATTTCCGACAAGATGGACAAGACCATCGTCGTCAAGACGATCACCCGCGTCCCTCACCCCCTCTTCGGCAAGATCGTCAAGCAGGTCAAGAAATTCCACGTTCACGACGAGAAGAACGAGGCCAAGGTCGGGGACCGCGTCTCCATCATGGAGACCCGCCCTCTCAGCCGCCTCAAGCGCTGGCGCCTCGTCGAGGTGATCCGTCACTGATCGCCCCGTCCGCCAACCACATTTTTCAGGAACCACCACCATGATCCAGATCCGCTCCCGCCTCGACGTCGCCGACAACACCGGCGCCCGCATGGCCACCATGATCGGCGTCATCGGCAAGCGCACCCTTACTGCGCGCGTCGGCGATGTCATCACCGCCAACGTGAAGGAAGCCGCCACCGGCGGCACCGTGAAGAAGGGTGACGTCGTCCGCGCCGTCATCGTCCGCACCAAGCAGCCCGTGCGCCGCGAGGACGGTTCCTACCTCCGCTTCGACAACAACGCCATCGTCATCATCGACAAGGACCTCAATCCCCGCGGCACCCGTATCTTCGGACCCGTCGCCCGCGAGCTTCGTGAGAAAAACTTCATGAAGATCGTCTCCCTGGCCCCCGAGGTTCTCTAACACCCAAGAAGTTCCAAGCCATGCCCGCTCTGCAGCTCATCAATACCCACGTCCACGCCGGCGACCTCGTGAAGGTCATCTCCGGAAACCATCGTGGTTCCGAAGGAAAGATCCTCCAGGTCAACCGCGCCAAGCACCAGGTCGTCATCGAGGGTGTCCGCATGATCAAGAAGCACGTCCGCCGCTCCCAGGAGCAGCCCAACGGCGCGATCATCGAGAGGGAAGGCCCCATCCACATTTCCAACGTCAAGCTTCTCCAGAAGGGAACCCGTGAGGGTGCCGCCACAGAGGGCAAGGAGGCCAAGCCCAAGGCCGCCAAGAAGCCGGCCAAGAAGGCCAAGGCCGAATAACACCCGGGAAGCCACATCAACAAAGGATACAGCGACATGTCACTGCCCATTGCCGAACTTCAGAACGAGTACACCACTCGGATCATCCCCGCTCTCAAGGAGAAGCGCGGTTACAAGAACGTCCATCAGGTTCCGCGTCTGGTGAAGGTTGTCATCAACACCTCCATCGCCTCCGCACCCGACGTCAAGGCAGCGCTGGAAATCGCCAAGGACGAGCTTGAGACGATCACGGGCCAGAAGCCGGTCGAGACCATCGCCAAGAAGGCCATTTCCAACTTCAAGCTCCGCGCCGGCCAGGCGATCGGCGCCAAAGTGACCCTCCGTGGTCGCCTCATGTACGAGTTCCTCGAGCGCCTCATCAAGACGGCCCTCCCCCGCATCCGTGACTTCCGCGGTGTTTCCGCACGCGCCTTCGACGGCAACGGCAATTACACCCTGGGTGTCTCCGACCAGTCCATCTTCCCCGAAATCGAGCTCGACAAGATCAAGCGCAACATCGGTTTCGACATCACCATCGTCACCTCCGCGACGAGCAACGACGAGGCGCGCGCCCTCCTTTCCGAACTCGGAATGCCCTTCGTCGGCCGCAACGCCAAGAAGGTTGAGAAGACCGAAGCCGCAGAAACCGCAGCCGCCTGATTTCCATGAGTGCATTGACCGATCCCATCGCAGACCTTCTCACCCGCGTCCGCAACGCTGTCAGCGTGCAGAAAGACGAGTTCTACGTCCCGTATTCCAAGATCAAGAGCGACATCGTCGCCATCCTCAAGCGCGAGGGTTACATCGAGGAGTACGAGCTCGACAACAAGGAGACCCATCCCCGCATCAAGATCCGTCCCCGCTATGTCGGCAAGACCCCCGCGATCGCCGGACTCCGCCGCATCAGCCGACCCGGCCTTCGCCGCTATGTCGGCAGCGAGGAGATTCCCCGCGTCCTCGGCGGCCTCGGCATCTCCATCCTCTCCACCTCGCGCGGAGTCCTCTCCGGTCACGAGGCCCGCAAACAGAAAGTCGGCGGCGAACTCCTCGCCTACATCTGGTAACCATCCTTCCTGCCATGTCCCGTATCGGTAAAACACCCATCACTCTTCCCGACAAAGTCAAGGTCACCGTCGCCGACGGCAACCAAGTCACCGTCGAGGGCCCCAAGGGCAAGCTCAACTGGGAGCTTCCCAAGGCCATCTCCCTCACCGTCGAGGGAACCAAGCTCACCGTCGAACGCGGAAGCGAAAACCGCGAAGTCCGCTCATTGCACGGCCTCTCACGCGCCCTTGTCAACAATATGGTCACCGGCGTGAGCACAGGATTCCGCAAGGATCTTGAGATCCAGGGCGTCGGTTTCCGTGCCGCCGTCAAGGGGGACAAGCTCGATCTCTCGATCGGATACTCCCATCCCGTCCTTTTCCCGATTCCCAAGGAGATCAAGGTTGCCGTCACCGACAACACCAAGATCTCTATCGAGGGAATCGACCGCCAGCTCGTCGGCCAGGTGGCCGCCGATATCCGCGCCTTCTACCCGCCCGAGCCTTACAAGGGCAAGGGCATCCGCTATGCCGGCGAGCAGGTCCGCCGCAAGGAAGGCAAGACCGTCCAGTAATCCAAGCAAGCCAAGGACACAACCATGTCAGCCACCAATTCACGCAAACTGCGGCACGTCCGCCTTCGCAAGAAAGTCTCCGGCACCTCCGAGAGGCCCCGCCTTGCCATCCACTTCTCGGGCCAGCATATCACGGCCCAGGTCATCGACGATCTCGCCGGTGCCACCATCGCCAGTGTCAACACGACCGAGGAGTCATTCCGCAAGGATCCTTCCAGCCGTGCCAACGTGGCCACCGCCATCAAGGTCGGCAAGCTCATCGCCGAGCGCGGTCTTGCCAAGAAGGTTGCCAAGGTTGTCTTCGACCGCGGCGGTTTCATGTACCATGGCAAGGTGAAGGCCCTCGCCGACGCCGCCCGTGAGGGAGGCCTCCAGTTCTGATTTTTATGGACGACAAACGCCCCAAACGCGGACCACGCCGGGATAAGCCGGTCGACGACACTCCCAAGGACACGATCGAGAAGGTCGTATTCATCAACCGATGCGCCAAGGTCGTCAAAGGCGGCCGCCGCTTCAGTTTCAGCGCCCTGATCGTCACCGGTGACATGAAGGGACGCGTCGGTATCGGATTCGGCAAGGCCAACGAGGTCAGTGAGGCGATCCGCAAGGGTTCCGAGGCTGCCCGCAAGGCGATGGTTCCCGTATCCATCACCGAGAACACGATCCCGCACGAGACTTTCGGCGAGTTCGGCGGCGGACGCGTTCTGCTCCGTCCCGCCTCCCCCGGTACCGGTGTCATCGCCGGCGGCGGTGTGCGTGCCGTCATCGAGGCCGCGGGCATCCGCGACGTGCTTGCCAAGTCACTCGGATCCAGCAACCACGCCAACGTGGTCAAGGCAACCCTCTCCGCCCTCACCAGCCTCCGTCCCCGCAGCGAGATCATGAAGCTGCGCGGCAAGAAGGTGAAGGAAGCAGCAGCCCCCGAAGTCACCGCGGCCGCCTAACCCCATTTCACAATGACAATGCGACTTCACAACCTCGCCCCCCGTCCCGGTGCCAAGCACCGCCGCAAGCGTCTCGGTATCGGCGAAAGCAGCGGCCATGGAAAGACCTCCGGCCGCGGTCACAAGGGACAGCGCGCCCGTTCCGGCGGAAGCGTCCGACTCGGATTCGAAGGCGGCCAGATGCCCCTCATCCGCCGTCTCCCCAAGCGCGGATTCAACAACACCGATTTCAAGCCCGTCTACGCCGTGATCAACCTCGACACCCTCGAGGAGCGTTTCCCGGCCGGTGCCAAGATCGACGAGGCGGCTCTCCGCTCCCTCCGTCTGGTCCATGGCCGCAACGACGGAATCAAGCTTCTCGCCCGCGGTACCGTGACGAAGAAGTTCACCGTCGAGGTGGACAAATCAAGCGCCGCCGCCAAGGAGAAGCTCGAGGCCGCCGGAGGATCCCTGGTCCTTCGCGAGCGTCAGACCAAGGTGGCCGGTCGTGCCATCCTGAAGGCTGCTCCTCGCAAGGCCGTCAAGGCTGCCTAGGAAACCCTGGGCGCCACCAAGGCAAACAGCCCGAGCGCCCGTAACCAAGGACGCAACGCATGATCTCGGCCTTCGCCAACATCTTCAAGATTCCCGAGTTGAGGCAACGCGTCCTCTTCACCCTCGGGATGGTGGTGATCATGCGCATCGGCGCGGCCATCACGACACCGGGAGTCAATGCCCAGGTGCTGCGTGAATGGTTCCTCAACGTTGCCGACCACAGTGCCGGGGGCGGAGCCGCGGCTCTCTTCAATCTCTTCTCGGGCGGAGCGCTCGGGAACTGCGCCATCTTCTCGCTGGGCATCATGCCCTACATCAGTGCCTCGATCATGCTCCAGTTGCTAGGGGCCGTGATTCCCAAGCTCGGACGCCTCGCCCGCGAGGACGGAGGACGCCAGAAGATCGCGCAGTACACCCGCTACACCACGATCGCACTCTGCATTTTCCAGGGTTGGCTCCTGGCTCTCTCATTCGAGAGCCCGCAGTCCAATCCCTTCCTGCCCGGCATCACCGAGACGATTGCCAAGCTCGGCGTTCCCTTGGTCGCGGATCCCGGCGTTCCCTTCCGCCTTCTCACCGTCCTGATCATGACCGCGGGAACATTGTTCCTCATGTGGATCGGTGACCAGATCACGGAACGCGGTGTCGGCAACGGCATTTCAGTCATCATTACGATCGGCATCCTGGCCCAGTTGCCTGCCGGTCTCGTTCAGGCCTGGCGTACTTTCGTCCCGAGCGGCGGGGAGGCCAGCACCGTGAGCCCCGTGGTGCTTGTCATTCTCTGTGCCTTCCTCTTCCTGGTGATCGCCGCGGTCATCGCCGTCACCCAGGCCACCCGTCGCATCAGCGTCCAGTATGCGAAGCGCGTCGTCGGCCGCAAGGTCTACGGCGGTCAGACGCAGTACATGCCCCTCAAGGTGAATTATGCCGGCGTCATGCCGATCATTTTTGCCCAGGCGATCCTGCTGTTCCCATCGACCATCCTTAACATGGCTTTCGGCAACAAGCCCTGGGCTGTCTACTGGGCCAACCAGCTCTCGGCCGGATGGATGCACTACAGTCTCTACGCCCTGTTGATCTTCGCCTTCAGCTACTTCTGGGTCGCCACCCAGTTCCAGCCCGCCCAGATCGCCGACGACCTCAAGAAATACGGAGGCTTCATTCCCGGTGTCCGCCCCGGCAAGCCGACCGCCGATTTCCTCGACTACACCATGGGACGCCTGACCTTCGCAGGTGCGATCTTCCTCGTGATCATCGCCGTCCTTCCACAACTCCTCAGCCGCGCACTGAACGTCCCCTATATGGCGGCACAGTTCTTCGGCGGCACCGGACTGCTCATCATCGTGGGTGTCACCCTCGACACCATGCGCCAGGTCGAGACCTTCCTGCTCCAGCGTCACTACGACGGATTCCTCCGCAAGGGGAAGATCCGTGGTCGCAGCGCCCCTCGTCCTTCGGTCGGCGGCTCTTCCGTCAGCGATACCTCGCTTGTCTGGCTCTACGCGGGCCTCGGCCTGCTCGTGATCGCCGGAGTGACCATCTACCTGACCAGTCACCGTTAGTCGTCGACTGCGGTGACTTCCTGAATCCGTGAACCCGAACCTGTGAATCCGTTGAGGCAGCGGATCGTCCTTCTCGGTCCGCCGGCTTCCGGGAAAGGGACTCAGGCAGACCGCCTCTCCCGCACCTTCGGGATTCCCCATGTCTCGACAGGAGCCCTTCTTCGCGCCGAGTGCGCCCGGGGTACCCTCCTTGGACGCGAGGCAGATGCCTGGACAAGCAAGGGGTTGCTGGTTCCCGACGAACTGGCGGTGCGGATCGTCGCCGCTTGGATGAAGGAGAACGGCCCCCGGTTCCTGTTCGACGGATTTCCCCGCACGGTCACGCAGGCTGAGCATCTCGACAAATCCCTCGGGGATCTGGAGGCGCCCCTGGACCTGGTGATCCTGCTCGAGCTTCCCGATGAGGAGATCAGGCGCAGGATTCTCGAGCGTCTCTCATGCCTTGCCTGCGGAGCCACATTCAGCGCATCGCTCCACGGCCATCAGGCTGGCGATCCCTGCCCGAGGTGCGGTGCGGTGCTTGTGCGCCGCAACGATGACACGGCGGAGGCCATCGAGGAGCGGCTCAGGGTTTACCGCGAGTCGACACTCCCCGTGGTCGGTTACTATCAAAAAACAGCACCCTCCCTGTTTCACCGCATCGATGCGGGGGAGGGGAGCGATACGATCTTTGCCAAATTGTCCGAGTTGGTGGAGGAAAAAGGATGAAGGTTGAAGTATGAAGGATGAAAAAGGAAACTATGCTGACGGGATGTCGATCTGCGATGCGACTCCACTCTTGCTGCCTGCTTTCATCATTGACGGCAAATGTATCTTGGCAAGCGGTGCCACCGTTTGCTGCGGATGCTGATTGCCGCCGGAACTAACGGACCGCTTACCACGGGCTTGGTTCACCCTTCATCATTCATAATTGACGGCACTTGCCTCCCGGCAAGCGGTGCCGCCCGTTGGGCAACGATTCCATCGTTGTCTTCCGCGCTCGTTCCCACGAGCTTGGTTCATAATTCATAATTCATAACTCATACTTTTCTTCCCATGCCCTCCATTCCCATCAAGTCACCCGCCGAGATCGAGAAAATGCGCGCCGCCGGACGCGCCGCCGCCATCGTGCTCGATCGTCTTTCCAAGCTTGTCGCGCCGGGGGTTACCACCGGTGAAATCGACCTCAAGGCGGCCGAGTACATGGCGGAGTTGGGGTGCCGGAGCGCCTTCTTTGGATACCGCAAATTTCCCGGACAGATCTGCATCTCGGTCAACGAGGAGGTCGTGCACGGGATTGGGGGAAACAGACGTCTTGCCTACGGGGACATTGTCAAGATCGACGCGGGCGTGATTCTGGACGGGTGGATCGGGGACACCGCCACGACCGTCCCTTGCGGGGCCGTCGATCCCGAGACCGAGCGTCTCTGCACTGCTACCAAGCGCATTCTGGAGGGAGCGATTCCCTACGCCGTCGCCGGCCGCAGGTTGGGGGATCTTTCCAACTACATCGAGACCGAGGCGCTCAGGGAGGGACTCGGCGTGGTCCGCGAGTTTGTGGGACACGGCGTCGGTCGCAGGCTCCATGAGGAGCCCCAGATTCCGAACTACGGCAGGAAGGGCTCCGGTCCCAAGCTCAAGGCCGGAATGACGCTTGCGATCGAGCCGATGATCAACCTCGGCGTGGAGGGTGTCCGGATCCTCGATGACGGCTGGACCGTGGTGACCGCCGACGGGAGGCCATCCTCCCATTTCGAGCATACGGTCCTTGTTACAGAAAATGAACCTGAGGTGTTGACATGCCTACCTCCGATAGCTTAAAACACCAGGCCCTAGTTGTAGAGAGACTGTCCATGGCCCGCTTCCGAGTGGAGCTGGCCGGAGGCAGAAGAATGCCAGCTACGGTATCCGGACGACTGCGTTTGAGCTTCACGCGCATTGCTCCGGGACACCGTGTGATGATCAGCGTTTCACCCTACGACCTGAACCAAGGAACAATCATCCAGCGACTCCCGCAGTCACCATCCAGCCCAAGCCAATAACCAGACATTCCTCGACGCCAACACGTCGCTGATTTCACGCATGAAAGTCCGAGCTTCCGTCAAACGCCTTTGCGAAACCTGCAAGATCATCCGCCGCAACAACGTGGTGCGAGTGGTCTGCAAGAACCCCCGTCACAAACAGCGCCAGGGCTGATCACCTTTCCCCGGCACCCACACCACACATCCACGATCATGCCACGACTCCTCGGCGTAGAAATCCCCGGCGACAAGCGCATCGAAGCCTCGCTCGTTTACATTTACGGCATCGGCCCGAAGACCTCCAAGCGCGTCCTCGAGCAGGCCAACATCAACCCCGACACCCGCGCCAAGGAGCTCTCTCCCGAGCAGATCGGCTCGATCATCTCCGCCATCACCGCGCAGAAGGTTGTCATCGAGGGTGATCTCCGCCGCGAACTCCAGGGTAACCTGAAGCGCCTCCAGGCGATCAACTGCTACCGTGGTCTCCGCCACCGCCGCGGACTTCCCGTGCGCGGCCAGCGCACCCAGACCAATGCGCGCACCCGCAAGGGGCCCCGCAAGACCGTGGGCGTCGTTCGCTCCAAGGACTAATCCGCCCATCCCTAGCACCGCACATTCATGTCCGAAGAAACGCCCGTCACTCCCGAGACCCCGGTAACTCCCGAGGCTCCCGCCGCAGCCCCTGTTGCTCCCACTGCGGAGAAGAAGCCCAAGGCAGCCAAGAAGAGCAAGGAGAAGAAGGCCGAGGAGGCCGCCCCCGCCGCTCCCGTCAGCTTCAACCTCGACGACCCGATCGAGCCGCCCAAGATCGTCAAGGCCAAGGGCAGCAAGAACATCACCCAGGGCATCGCCCACGTTCAGGCCACCTTCAACAACACTATTGTCAGCTTGACCGACCTTCGGGGCGCCGTCCTTGGCTGGTCCAGCGCCGGCAAGATGGGGTTCAAGGGCTCCCGCAAGAGCACAGCCTACGCGGCCCAGATGGTCGCCCAGGATGCCTGCCGTCAGGCCATGGGTCACGGCCTCAAGGAGGTCGAGGTCCGCGTCAAGGGCCCCGGTTCCGGACGCGAGTCCGCAGTCCGCGCCATGCAGGCCATTGGCCTCGAGATCTCCGTCATCCAGGACGTCACCCCGGTGCCGCACAACGGATGCCGCCCTCCCAAGCAGCGCCGCGTCTGATCTGAGATACTAAGACCCGATCACCCATTCCCTAGACCCTAATTTACCATGGCCCGTTACACAGGACCCAAAACCAAAGTCAGCCGCCGCTACGGCGTTCTCCTCGCCGGATCGGCCCGTGCCTTCGAGCACAAGGCCTATCCCCCCGGCATGCACGGCCCCAAGGGCTCCCGCCGCAAGATCTCCGAGTATGGCACCGCCCTTGCCGAGAAGCAGAAGCTCCGCTTCCAGTACGGCGTGCTCGAGCGCCAGTTCCGCCGCTACTTCGAGACTGCTCTGAAGACCCGTGGCGTCACCGGCCTCATCCTGCTCCAACTCCTCGAGACCCGTCTCGACAACGTTGTCTACCGCATGGGATTTGCCAAGACCCGCTCCGCCGCGCGTCAGATGGTTTCCCACGGTCACATCGCCGTGAACGGCCGCAAGTGCGACGTCTCCTCCGCCACCCTCAAGGTCGGTGATGTCGTCTCTGTCCGCCCCAAGGATGGCTCCAAGCGTCTTGCCCAGCGCGGTCTCGATCAGACCCAGATCGTCGAGGCTCCAGATTGGCTCCTGGTCGACAAGGAAGCTCTGAGTGGCAAGGTTGTGCGCATTCCGACCCGCGAGGAGATCAATCCTGTGGTTAACGAACAGTTGGTCGTGGAGTTGTACTCCCGCTAATCACCAGGGATTTTCAAAAGAGCCGCCCGGAGAAATCCGTGGCGGCTTTTTTGTTGCCGGGATTTTGCGGTTCCCTTGCATGGCAGGGGGAGCGCTCCTACGATTGACAGATGCGCTCCATGACTCGCCTGATAACGTTCCTGATCGCCGGGATTGTTGCGACGGCTCTCTCATCGGCCCGTGCGAAGCCCGATGAAGTCCCCAAGGAGAAAGGTTTGCTGGACCGGCTCATGAATCCCAACCGCAATTCCAAAAGCGCCTACGAAGGAAAGGTCTTCCAGGCCAATGGTGCCTTTTCCGATCGAAAGGTCTCCACCAAGGAATTTGCGGGAAACAAAGAGTTTGCTTCCAAAACCTACGAGACAAAATCCTTCGATGAATCCAAGCGAAGCTGGTTTGGAAAGTTGATCTTTCCGGAGAAGAAACTCCCGGAGAATCTTCAGGGGGCCAGTCGCGATGCCTCGAAGACATTCGCCTCCAAGGATGTCCCCGTGAAGGATTTTGATGCCAACGGGAAGACGAGTCCTTACTCCTCCAAGGAGGCGTTCGAGACCAAGGAGGTGAGCCTTAAGGGAAAGAGCCAAGGAGCCATCGACAACGATCCTCACCTTCAGGAGGCCGTGAAGAAAGGCCTCTCCATCGACGATGTCAGAAAACTGCTGAACAAGCCCGGAAGCAGCAGTCAGTGAACGGGGCCCTTTGGGAGTTGAAGGGTTGAAGTTGAAGGTTGAAGTTTGGTCAGCTGCCTCGTCGCAGAACTTCCCTTCCCATGGGACAAACCCTTGGGGGAGGAACCCTCGACTTAGCTGATCCAAAGGTTTGCAGCAAGCTGCACAATGCGGTTTATTCACCGTCTGCCATGAGCCCGTTTTCCGATCAACTCGCCGCCCTGATGGCCGGCTGCGCCCAGGTCCTCAGCGAGAAGGAGCTGAAGGCCAAGCTCGCCTTGGGTCGTCCCCTCAAGGTGAAGCTCGGCGTCGACCCGACCTCACCAGACATCCATCTTGGACACACGGTTGGCCTCACCAAGCTTCGTCAGTTTCAGGAGCTGGGCCATGAGGCCATCCTGATCATCGGTGACTTCACCGCAATGATCGGCGATCCGAGCGGTCGATCAGCCACGCGCCCGCATCTTTCCCATGAACAGGTCATGGAGCATGCCAAGACCTATCAGGAGCAGGCTTTCAGGATCCTGGATCCTGAAAAGACCGTGATCCGTTACAATGGCGAATGGTTCGGGAAGATGAACTTTCAGGATGTGATGAGGCTCAACAGCCGCGTCACCCTCCAGCAGATGCTACAGCGCGAGGATTTCCGCGAGCGAATCGACAAGGGACTTCCCGTCCGGGCCCACGAGATCCAATACCCGATCATGCAGGGATGGGATTCCGTGGTGATAGAGGCCGATGTGGAACTCGGCGGCACCGACCAGCTCTTCAACATCCTCGTCGGGCGTGATCTCCAGCACGAGGAGGGCCAGCACCAGCAGGTCGCCATGATGCTTCCCATCCTGACCGGTCTCGACGGCACCCAGAAGATGAGCAAGAGCCTCGGCAACGCCGTCGGGGTCTCCGAGCCACCGGGCGAGATGTTCGGCAAGCTCATGAGTATCTCGGATGAGCAGATGGGAGAGTATTACAGGCTCCTCCTGCACGAGGAGATCCCCGCCGGCGCTCATCCGATGGAGGCCAAGAAGGGGCTCGCGGAGCGCCTCACCGCCCGCTACCACTCCGCCGAAGAGGCACGGCGCGCCCGCGATGAGTTCGAGCTTCGCTTCTCCAAGAAGGATCTCGAGTCCGCCGACCTGCCCTCCTATGCCCCTGCAGCCGATCTTCCCCGCGATATCATCACCCTTGGTGTCGATGCCTTCGAGCGGGTGCTCGGCGTGAAGAAATCACGGGGCGATCTCCGCCGTCTCGTCGAGGGGGGAAGCGTCTCCTGGAGGGGTGAAAAAATCACCGACCCCAAGGCTCTCATCCCGGCCTCCGAGTCAGGCGTCCTCAAGCTCGATAGAAAGAACGCCGTCCGGATCGGGTGATCGGGGGCAAAAAGGATGAATGATGAGGGATGAATGATGAAAAAGGCACGAAACAGGGATTTCGGGCCGAAGTATTCCGGACTCCCTTCGTTGTAACCTTTTCTACATTTTAACTCTTTTAACCCTGAAGGATCGCCCTTCCATGCAACGATTTCTTCATCTGAAGAGTTGGGGCTTGCCCGTTGATTCACGAAACTGACAGAGATAGGAAATCGCCATGACCAAGAATCTCTTTGGAAAGATCACTCCGGCCTCGCTCTCCAAGGCGAAGCAGGCCGCCGCAGCAGCCGTCACCGATCATGAGCGGCATCTACTGGATGTCTGCTGCAAGAGCCATGCCGAGGCCCTTGAGTTCCTGCAAACCAGGGACCTTGGATTGACGGAGACCGAGGTCGAGGAACTCCGCTCGGAATGGGGGCACAACGATCTCGGGCAGAAGAAGAAGCTCGGCTTCCTTGCCGAGATCCTGCACCGCTGCAAGAACCCGCTGGTCATCCAGTTGCTGGTGATCGCCGCCATCTCGCTGGCTACTGGCAACGCCGCCTCGGCCACGATTGTGGGGCTCATGGTGATCATCTCCGTGGGGCTCTCCTACTACCAGGAGAACAAGTCGGGCAAGGCGGTCGAGAAGCTCAATGCCATGGTCCAGACCAACTGCCATGTCATCCGCGATGGCCAGGAGATCGAGATTCCGATGTCGGAGATCGTTCCCGGTGACATCGTCTCCCTTCAGGCCGGCTCGATCATCCCCGCGGATTTGCGCCTGCTTTCGGCGAAGGATTTCTTCGTCAGCCAATCCTCCCTGACCGGCGAGTCGATGCCCATTGAGAAGCATGCCGATGCCCCCGCGGTTCCCTCCAAGGCGGTGATCGAGATGCCCAACGCGGTGTTCCAGGGCAGCAACGTGATCAGCGGTTCCGCCCGGGCCCTCGTGGTCAATACAGGCTTCCGGACGCACTTCGGATCGATCTCCGAGAAGCTTGGAAGCGCCCCCGTGCTCACCAGTTTCGACCGCGGGATCGCGGGCTTCACCTGGATGATGATGCGCTTCATGTTCGTCATGGTGAGCGTGGTCTTCCTGATCGTCGGGATCACGAAGCACGACTGGACGGGAGCCCTCCTCTTCGGTCTCGCGGTCTCGCTCGGCATGACCCCCGAGATGCTTCCGATGATGGTGGCCGTGAATCTGGCCAAGGGGGCGCTCGCCATGTCGCGGAAGAAGGTGATCGTCAAGAAGCTCAACGCGATCCAGAACTTCGGCGCGATCGACATCCTCTGCACCGACAAGACGGGGACACTCACCCAGGACCGCGTCATCCTGGAGAAGTATGTCGATGTGACCGGACGGCAGAGCGAGGACGTCCTTCGCTACGCCTACATGAACAGCTACTACCAGACGGGCCTGCGCAACCTGCTCGACCGCTCCGTGCTGACCCACACCGATCTGGATGTCGACCGCGGCTGCCGGAAGGTCGACGAGATACCCTTCGACTTCCAGCGCAAGCGGATGAGCGTGGTGGTCGACTACGAGGGGGATCACGTCCTCATCAGCAAGGGGGCCGTGGAGGACATCTACAAGGCCTGCACCCACTACCAGGTCGATGACGAGGTCTACATGATGATCGACCTCATCAAGAACGACCTTCTTGAGGAATTCGAGGCGCTCAGCCGGGACGGTTACCGCGTGCTCGGCATTGCCTACAGGGAGTTCGGCCGCGACAAGACCACCTTCTCCATCGCCGATGAAAGCGACATGATCCTGCTCGGCTACATCGCCTTCCTCGATCCCCCGAAGGAAACCGCCGCCAAGGCGATCGCCTCGCTCGCGCACTACGGGGTGGCCACGAAGATCCTGACCGGGGACAACTCCCTGGTCACCCGCAAGATCTGCAAGGATGTCCATCTGGAGGCGGGGGAAATCATCACCGGGGACCAGATCGTCGATCTCGATGAGGAGCAGCTCGGCGAACTGGCGGAGAAGACCAGCGTCTTTGCCCGGCTCTCCCCCGCCCAGAAGGAACGGATCATCGTCGCCCTGCAGAAGCGCGGCCACGTGATCGGCTACATGGGGGACGGGATCAACGACGCCCTCTCGATGCGAGTGGCCGACGTCGGCATCTCGGTCGATACGGCCGTCGACGTCGCCAAGGAATCGGCCGACATCATTCTCCTTGAGAACAGCCTCATGGTCCTGGAGGACGGGATCCTTGAGGGGCGCAAGGTCTTCGCCAACATCATCAAGTACATCCGGATGAGCGCGAGTTCCAACTTCGGCAACATGTTCAGCATGACCGGAAGCAGTTACTTCCTTCCGTTCCTCCCTATGGCCCCCGTCCAGGTCCTGGTGAACAACCTCCTCTACGACTTTTCCCAGACGGGGATCCCCTCCGACCATGTCGATGAGGAGTATCTGCAGAAGCCTCGCTCATGGAATCTCCAGAACATCCGCCGGTTCATGATGTTCGTGGGGCCGACGAGCTCCATCTTCGACTACACCACCTTCGCCCTCATGCTCTGGTTTTTCGGATGCTGGGATCTCGGGCTTCCCGCCCCTTCCGAGCTTCTCCACCGCTTCGCCGGCGGCTCGGGGGTGGCTCCGGACGATACCTATGCGGCAGCCCTCTTCCATTCCGGCTGGTTCATCGAATCGATCATCACCCAGACCCTCATTGTCCATGTGATCCGGACCCGGAAGATCCCCTTCATCCAGAGTTGTGCCAGTCCCTGGCTGATCGTGACCACCCTCGCGATCATCCTCATAGGGTCGGCTCTTCCCTATATCCCGCCTGTCGCGGCCTACCTGGGCTTCGTTCCGCTCCCTCCCGTCTACTGGGCCTTCATCGGGGCGACCATCCTCTGCTACATGACCCTAACTCATTCGGTGAACGCATGGTTTGCCAGAAAGTTCGGGATCGATTAATCCGGTAGGCTGCCCACGCCGATGAAAGCACTTCTCAACGCACTCCAGGAAGGCCGACTGGTCGAACTTCCCGACAATATCAAGATCGACGCCCTCGAGTTCCTCGGCGCGTTGCTGGAGGCCGTGCCCGAGGTTCCGAGCGAGGAGGGGATCACCGAGAAGGCCCTCGCCCGCGAGAAGCTCCACAACACCGGCATCGGGAAGGGATGGGCCTGCCCCCATGCCACGACCGATCACGAGGGGGAGCTGCTCTGCTCCGTGGGATGGAGCCCCCAGGGCGTCGACTACGGCTCCCCGGATGGAGTCCCAGTTCACCTGATCGTGATGTATTTCGTCCCGGACTCGCAGCGCAATGCCTACCTCAAGGAGATCTCCCAGCTTGCCAAGGCGATCCACCAGAACGCCGACCTCCAGAAGCTCCAGGAACTCGAGGAACTCTCCGAGGTGCGCCACGCTCTTCTCGACGCCATCACCCATGCCATCGAATCGGTGACCCCCGAGGGGCGGGCCCGCATGATCCAGCTCGAGGTGCGCCACGCCGCCGTGGAGGCCGGGGTTCCCGCCGCCCCCCTCTCGCTCGATGCCATTGCCCGCTCCATCCTGCCGGTCTCCATCCTCGTGCAGCCCGGATGCCGTCCCGTCGTGCTCGCCCAGGACCGCGAAATGGTCGAGGCGCTCGAGGCCTTCGTTTCGCTGGCTGAGGATCTTGAGAAAGCAGGCCACTCCGCCAAGGGAGAGATCAACGTCGTCCTCCGTTCCACCGAGCACTATGCCCCGGATCGGATACTCCACGACTGCGTGGTGTTCCGCGGAGCCACCAAGCCCGCGTAGCAGGGCTTGGGATTTTGGCGCCGGACGTTGTTGCTGCTCGGTTGGCGTAGGACTACTACGCCCGCCCTCGCGCGCCTAGTCCGGCATCCAAACTTCCAAGCTTGGAGCTTTAGGGAAGCGCTGATTAAATCGCATAGAGGCCGTTGCGGAAAGAAAGGGCTGCGGGCAAGGCGGCTTGGCGCGAGCATCCCCGCAGTGGGCTGTAAGCGCCAAGCCAACACAGCCCCCAGCCCGTTATCTTCGCAACCCGAAGGGCTGAAGCCATTTGTCGATTTTTGTGGCGTTGCTCGCTCGGGCGAGACCGCTGCGGGTATCGCCCAGCACTCGCGCCTTCAAAAATCACCAAATGCCCTTCAGCGGCCATCATGGGATTTAATCAGCGCTTCCTTAGGTGTGAGATGTCTCGTGAAACCTAGATTTAGAGACGTGTTTTGATGCCATTTCCATCTGACGGCCGACTGTCGACCCTCGTCTATCGACTCTGACCCAATAGCCTACAGCCTAAACGGCTAACAGCCTTTCCCCAGGCTGCCTGCGTCCTCCAGCCGCTTAGCCCTTGTACTGATAAGCCACGCGGGCAGTAATCCCGCAGAAGAGATGCCATGGAATGGTGTCGGCTTTTTGGGCGACTTCGGTGGCGGTGATTTCCTCTCTACCCTGCTTGCCGACGAGGACAGCCTCGTCGCCGACTTTGATCCCTTTGACCGCGGAGACATCGACCATGATCTGGTCCATGGTGACGCGCCCGAGGACGGGGCATCTCTTGCCACGGATCAGAACGGAGGCCCCTTTTCCGGAGAGTTGCCTGGGATAGCCATCGGCGTAACCGGCTGGCAGAACAGCCACGGTCAGGTTGCGTGGAGCGGTGTAGGTGCCGCCATAGCTGATGCGATGTCCCTTGGGGAGATCGTGAATGAAGGTCACGGAGGCCTTCCAGGCGAGGGCGGGCCTGAGCAGTTTCTGGAAACGCGGGATGGGTGAGATGCCGTAGAGGGCAAGCCCCGCCCTGACAAGATCCCCGGATCGATCCGGGTAGATCATTGTCGCGGCGGAATTCAGGACATGAACCTTTGCCTTGGGTGCATGCACACGGAGGAGAGGGAGGAGTCGTTCAAATTCCTTCAATTGCTTCAGCGTCGCGGCCCGGTCGCTGTCTGCCGAGGCGAGGTGGGTCGAGATGCTCTGGATCGTCAGGGAGAGCCTGGAGATCGCCTGCAGCGTCTCCTCCGCTTCGCCTATCAAGGCGCCGAGCCTTCCCATGCCCGTATCGACCTTGAAATGGATGGGGGCCTGCCGGGGGGCCTTCTTGGCAAAGAGCCGTGCCTCCCTCAGCGAGGAGATGGTCGGGATGAATCCATGCCGGGCAATCTCTCCATATTCGGCTGGGAGAGCGGCGCTGAGCAGCAGGATCGGGGTTTTTCTCTCGGTCTTGCGAAGGAGCAGGGCCTCTCCCAGCGAGGCCACCGCGAAGATCTCCACGCCGTGACAGATGGCGGCGGCGACCTCGTTGAGTCCGTGTCCGTAGCCATTGGCTTTGACGACGGCCATGATGCCGGCATTCCCCGCGATCTTTTCGACGGCTTTGAGATTATGCCTCAGCGCGGCACGGTCGATCTCTACCCAGGTGCGCATTGGAAGGGACATTCCGGGATTATGCCACAGGGATAGAGAGTAACCGAATCAGAATTTTTACAGGGATGAAGGGGATAAAAGGGATGCTGGACCCAGGTGATCCCATCCCCTTTGAACTCGCGCTCTCCCGAGCGGCTCGCCCTTCGCAAGGCTCGGGCTGCTCCTGCGTGGCACTTCAACTCGGCGACCACTGCGCCTCTTTTATCCCCTTTATCCCTGTGAGTTCTCTCAGTTATTCTCCCTGAATGAAGATTATTGTCACAGGAGGAGCCGGATTTATCGGATCCCATGTGGTGCGCGGACTCCTCAGTGAGGGACATGAGGTAACTGTGGTCGATGATTTCAATGATTTCTACGATCCCGCCATCAAGAGGGCCAATGTTGCGTCTTTCTCCTCGTTCTCCACTCCCGTGGAGGTGGCGGAGATCGATCTGCGCCAGTGGGAGCCGGTGAAGGATCTCTTCGCGAGGGTGAAGCCCGATGCGGTGATCCATCTGGCGGCCCGTGCCGGTGTCCGCCCCTCGATCCTCGATCCGAAGCTCTACATCGACACCAACATCACTGGGACCTTCCATGTGCTGGAGGCGGTACGTCTTTCCGGGTGCTCGAAGGTCCTCTTCGCCTCGAGTTCCTCGGTGTATGGGCTTTCCAGGACGGTTCCCTTCCGCGAGGACCTGCCGCTGCTTCAGACGCTCTCTCCCTACGCAGCCACCAAGTTGGCCGGAGAGCAACTCTGCGGAAACTATGTGAATCTCCACGGGATGAGGATCGTGGCGCTCCGTTTCTTCACGGTTTACGGCCCGGGGCAGCGTCCCGACCTGGCGATCCACAGCTTCACCGATGCCATCGAGAACGGCCGTTCCATTCGCCAGTTCGGCGACGGGACCACCCGCCGCGACTACACCTATATCGACGACATCGTGCAGGGAGTGATGGGCGCGCTTTCCTTCGTGGAGGGGGAGGGGCCGCTCTTTGAGATCTTCAACCTCGGGGAGAACGAGACGACAACACTCGCCCAGCTCATCGCCGCGATCGAGAAGGCTCTCGGAAAGAAGGCCGTGATCGAACGCCTCCCCGAGCAGAAGGGTGATATGCCCCTGACCGCCGCCGACATCACGAAGGCGCGCACCCTCCTCGGCTACGCGCCCGGCACGCCGATCCGCGAGGGGATTCCGAAGTTTGTCGCCTGGTATCGTGAACTCCACGCCGGGAGGGGTCTCTGATGAAGGCTCTCTCCCCGGTTCCATTGCTCGGGGAGTTGATCCGGATCCCGAGTGTCAATCCGGAGGGGGATCCCGGTGTTCCCGAACCGGGCGAAGCCGCGCTTGCCCTCTATCTGGAGAAGTTGCTCACCGGGCTTGGTGCGGAGGTTTCGCTCAGGGAGGTTCTGCCCGGCCGACCCAATGTGGTGGCGCGGTTTCCAAGCGACCGTCTCGGAAAACCCCGCCTCCTTCTGGCGCCCCATACCGACACGGTCAGCGTTGTCGGGATGAGCGTCGAACCCTTCGGAGGTGAGGTGCGCGACGGGAAGGTCTGGGGACGCGGTGCCAGCGATACCAAGGGACCGATGGCCGCCATGCTCTGCGCCCTCTCCCGCATGGGGAAGGAACTTGCCGGCCTGAGCCACGAGATCTGGTTTGCGGGGCTGATGGGGGAGGAGTCCGGCCAGTTTGGAGCCAAGGCGCTGGCCTCCTCCGAACACTTCGATTTCGTCATTGCCGGGGAACCGACCGATCTCAAGACCGTCCATGCCCACAAGGGATCGCTCTGGGTCACCCTGACATCCCACGGCAAGGCCGTCCATGCATCCGCACCGGACCGCGGGGAGAATGCCATCTACAAGATGACCACGGCCATCGAGGCGATCTGTCGACAGGTCATCCCCGAAATCTCCAGGAACGAGCATCCCCTCCTTGGCCGCACCACGCTCAGCGTGGGAACCATCAGGGGGGGCTCCAAGACGAACATCGTTCCCGATCACTGCGAGGCGACCATCGATATCCGGGTGATTCCCGGTGATGATCCCGAGCAGATCATCTCCCTGATCCGGAAGGCGGCTCCCGGCCTTGACCTTAAGTATCAAGGCTCCACTCCGCTCTATACCGATCCGGACCACCCACTGATCGGCAAACTCTCCGCGCTGGGTGCCGCACCGACCGGTGCCCCATGGTTCTGCGATGCGGCGGTGTTCGCCGCCAAGGGGATGCCATCGATTGCCTTGGGTCCCGGATCCATTGCTCAGGCGCATACGGCCGATGAATTCATCACCGTCTCCGATCTGGAAGCGGGGGCTGATTTTTTCGAGACATTCCTCCGCTCGCTTGCGTAATCCCGACTGCGTCATCTAGCCTTCACTCCTTATGAGCAAAGGCCAAGAAAGCGCGATTTCCCCGAAGCGTGGGGAGGATTTTCCAGAGTGGTACCAGCAGGTGGTGCGGAGTGCCGAGATGGCGGAGAACTCCGAGGTCCGCGGTTGCATGGTGATCAGGCCCTGGGGCTATGCCCTCTGGGAGCGGATGCAGGGGGCGCTGGACGGCATGTTCAAGGCGACCGGCCACAGGAATGCCTACTTCCCGCTCTTCATCCCGCTGGGCCATCTCCAGAAAGAGGCCGAGCATGTGGAGGGATTCGCCAAGGAGTGCGCCGTGGTCACCCACCACCGCTTGGAACTCAAGGACGGGAAACTCGTTCCCGCCGGCGAACTGACCGAGCCGCTTGTAGTCCGTCCCACCTCCGAGACGATCATCGGATCGACTTATGCGAAGTGGGTGAAGTCCTACCGGGATCTTCCGATCCTTCTCAACCAGTGGGCGAACGTCGTCCGTTGGGAGCTTCGTCCCCGTCTCTTCCTCCGCACCGCCGAGTTTCTCTGGCAGGAGGGACACACAGCCCATGAGACCGAGAAGGAGGCCGTCGAGGAGACCGAGAAGATGCTCGGTGTCTACGAGACCTTTGCCCGCGAGTGGCTTGCCATTCCCGTGATCCGCGGTGAGAAGTCGGAGAGCGAGCGCTTTCCCGGCGCAGTGCGCACTTACTGCATCGAGGCGATGGTCCAGGACCGCAAGGCGATCCAGGCAGGTACCTCCCACTTCCTCGGCCAGAACTTCGCCAAGGCTTCCGACATCAAGTTCCTTTCACGCAACAACACCGAGGAGCATGCCTGGACCACCAGCTGGGGCGTCAGCACCCGACTCATCGGGACCCTGCTCATGGCTCATGGCGACGACGACGGAGCAGTCCTGCCGCCGCGCATCGCCGCCTCCCAGGTGGTGATCATCCCGATCACGCCGAAGCCCGAGACCCGGGATGCCGTGCTTGCCAAGGCCGAGGAGGTTGCGGCCTCACTCCGGGCCTCCACCTATGCAGGGGAACCGGTGCGCGTGGAGATCGACTCCCGCGACATCGGGGGTGGCAACAAGACATGGGAGTGGATCAAGAAGGGAGCCCCGCTCCGCATCGAGATCGGTCCGCGTGATCTTGAGTCAGGAAGCGCCGCCGTGGCGCGCCGCGACAAGGGGCCCAAGGAGAAGGAGTTCCTTCCCGCCGATTCTCTGGCAGCGAAGGTTCCCGAGCTGCTGGCTGAGATCCAGCAGTCACTGCTCGACCGGGCCCTTGCCTTCCGCAAGGAGCACACCCGCAAGATCGACTCCAAGGAGGAGTTTTACGCCTTCTTCACGCCGAAGAACCCGAACAAGCCCGAGATCCACGGAGGCTTCGCCTACACCCACTGGAACGGCAGTCCCGAGGTCGAGGCCAGGATCAAAGAGGATCTGAAGGTGACCATCCGCTGCATCCCCGAGGCGGATGGGATGGAGTTTACCGACGAACCGGGCATCTGTCCTTTCTCGGGCGAACCGAGCTCTCGCCGCGTTATCTTCGGCAAATCTTATTAGGCCCGCGATCTTGGCGGATAGCTTCGTTTGTCTGCGGTCGGCGTAGGACTACTACGCCTTCCCTTGACCGCCTTGCTCTCCATCCAAGCTTGCTAGCCTTGGCAGACAAGGGAATGGTTCACTGATCTCGTCATCGTTCAGGGGGATTCACTTGGAGTAACGGGGGTGGCTTCTTCGCAATACGTAGCCCATCCCAAAACAAGAGAGATCAACGGATACTTCATTCTCTTCCTTTGCGCCTCTGCGTCTTTGCGCGAGAAATGCACCCTCTATTCGATAAACAACACACTGGCGCGTCTGCGGGCGTGGCGGTTTCCGGGGAGGTTGATTTTGGCAGGTCCATCGGGATCGAGCAGGGAGGCTGTGCGCTCGACCTCGGCGAAGCCGGGTTCATCGATGCCCCTGTTCTTGAGCCAGGCATGGAGGACGCGCCTGCGGAGAGCGGGGTGAAGTTCACGGAGGAGTTTCACCCGGAGTTTTTCGTGAAGGGCGATGGGCTGGGTGAGCGAGGAGAGAAGATCCTCCTCGTCGGCCAGGAGTGAGGCATTGCGCACGATCGATCCCTTGAAGGATGGGCCGAGCAGTTCTTCGATCAGGGGCAGGACCTTGAGGCGGATTTTGTTCCTGGAGGCATCGGCCACTGCATTGGTGGCATCCTCCCGGAAGCGGATCTTCCGCTGATTGAGATAGCCGAGCAATTCCCACTTCGGGATCGGAAGCAGGGGACGTAGGAGTTCCATCCCGATTCCCCCGACGGTTCGCTTGGAGCGTGGTTTCATCCCGGAGAGTCCGGCGATGCCTGAGCCGCGCAGGAAGTTGAAGAGGCAGGTCTCGACCTGATCGTCGGCATGGTGGGCAAGAACGACCATGCGGGCACGGTGTTTCTTTGCGACCGCGGCGAGGAATGAGTAACGGGCCTCGCGGGCCGCTGTTTCCAGCGAGCACTTCCGGGAAGCGGCCAACTTGCGCACATCGCCCTCTCCGATTTCGCAGGGGAGATCGAGCTTTGCGGCGAGTTTCTCCACGAAGGCGGCGTCCCCCTCGGAGGCTTTGCCACGCAGGCGATGGTTGAAGTGGGCGACGATGAGATTACGGTATCCCGCCTCCAAAAGCAGATGGAGGAGCGCCACGGAATCCGCTCCACCCGAAACCGCAACGATCAGCTTCTTCTTTTGGATTTCGGCAAGAACACGCTTCACCTCGGATGCCAGAGGCGAGTTGCTATGAGTAGTGAGAGAAGTCTTTTTCAATGTCTCTTCTCAGTACCTAATAGCCTACAGTCTAAACTGCTAGCAGCCTTTGCGGCCTATGGCCACAATCAGCCTATCTGGGCGGCGCCGAAGTAGGGCTGGAGCGGTTCGGGAAGGATCAGCGGGCCGCCGGGTTTGGTATGGGTCTCAAGCAGCGCCACGTAGAGTCTGGCCAACGCGGTGCCGGAGCCGTTCAGGGTATGGCAGAACTGGTTCTTTCCATTCGCATCCTTGTAGCGGAGGTTCATGCGGCGCGCCTGGTAGTCGCCGAAGTGCGAGCAACTGGAGACCTCGAGGTAGGAACCCTGTCCCGGTGCCCAGACCTCCAGATCGTAGGTCCTGCATGAGGAGAATCCGATGTCCCCGGTGCAGAGTTCCAACACACGGTAGGGGAGTTGGAGAAGCTGGAGAACCTTCTCGGCGTCGGCGGTCAGTGATTCCAACTCCTCAGCCGCCTGATCGGGGGTGCAGATCTTGACCAACTCCACCTTGTCGAACTGGTGCATCCGGATCATCCCCCGTGTTTCGCGCCCTGCAGATCCCGCCTCGCGGCGGAAACAGGGGGTACATGCGGTGTATTTCAGGGGGAGTTCCGATTCGGCGAGGATCTCCTCCCGGCGGATATTGGTTATGGAAACCTCGGCTGTCGGAGTCAGGAAGGATGCGCCACCGTCGAAGCCATACATGTCATCCTCGAACTTGGGAAGCTGGCCGGTTCCTTCCATGCACTCCCGACGTACCAGGACGGGAGGAGCGATCTCGGTGTAGCCGTGGGATCGGGTCTGGAGGTCAAGCAGGAAATTAATGAGGGAGCGTTCGAGTCGGGCGCCGGCGCCCGTGAAGAGGACATAACCGCTGCCACTGATCTTGGCGGCGCGCTCGAGGTCGAAGAGTCCGAGTCGTTCGCCGATCGCCACATGATCCTCGGGATTGGATGGACCGGGTTCACCCCAGTGACGGATGGCCACGTTGTCGGCCGCCTCCCGTCCCTCGGGGAGTCCGGGCGCGGGTAGGTTGGGAATCTGAAGGAGAAGATTCCGCTGTTCCGCGTCGAGTTCCGCGGCGGTGCGGCCGAGTTCCTCCATCTCGTCGGAGAATCCCTTCACCTGAGCCTCCAGCCCGGAAGAATCGGCGCCGGATTTTTTCAGACCGCCTATCTCCTTGCTGAGACGGTTCTTTTCGGCGCGAAGATGCTGGACGCGGGTCTCGCTCTCGCGGCGTCGGGCATCGCAGGCAAGGACCTGATCAATCAGATCGGAATAATTGCCGGCACGGGTGGCAAGGCGGGCCTTCACGGCCGACGCATCTTCCCTGAGGAGTCGAATATCGAGCATGGGGAAAAGCTAAAGGCTAAAGGCTAAAGGCTAAAGGCTAAAGGCCTCTTCGGTGTATGTTTTAAACGCTTTGCTGGAGCACGATCTGGCGCCATTCATGGCGACGATGGTAGCTGAGAGCCTTGTGGGGCGAAGTTGATGAGAGGATTTCGGGAGTTCCCTTGGGGCCTGCATCGTAGCGGCTGAACGAGATATCGAGTTTCTGACCGGCTCGGAATGGTTTGCCATTCGGCAGGATGGCCGCGGGAACGCGGGCCAGGACCTGCCATCCTCCCTTGCCCTTCTTCACCCAGCCGTCGAATTCCGAGACGGGGGCCTGTGACTCATCGAAGACATGAACACCCGATTTCATTTTCTTCACGATCTCCGGCGAGAGGCGCAGGTGAAGTTTGTGTCCCTTGGGGTTCACATGAAGTTCCAGGTAGAACGGGGTTCTGTTCCTTGCCACGAAGATCTCAAAGACATCCCCGAGCATCCAGAGCTTCTGGCTGTGACCTGTGCTGCGGGCTGTGACGAAATCTTCGCTCAGGTCGGCGAGTACCCACAGGGCATCCGGTTCCCACGCGAAGCGGACGACAGCAGGGCGGAAAGCCTTGTCGGGTTTTCCCAGCCATGCCTGCTGCATGGTCCAGGGACCACCGGTGATCGTAAGTGCGGCGGCCTGGAAATCACCGGCTTTCAGATGCTCTATCCGTGGTGCGGGTGCGGGAGAGGTGTGCTTTTTTGTCATGATCGTGACATCTTCTGAACTCGGAATGCCCCGACGGAAAGATTAATCAGCAAGAGGGGTCGAGCGGACGTTTGCTTGGGAGCCTGCGACAACGGACTCGATGAAGGCCATTCCGCGAATGCCGTCAACCCTCTCCGATTACTCCGGAGTAGTCGAGAGACAGGATCGGGGGTGGTTTTGTCGGGAGTGTTTCATGCTCCGCGCCAGGCTTTGATAGAACGGGCCAGCGTCTCGGGCGGGTGCCCGACGATTTTGTAGCCTTGGAATCCGACCGGGCCGGAGTAGCCGACATCAGTAAGCGCCTGCACAAATTCCGCCATCGCCAGCAGCTCCCGGTAATCAGCGAAACTTTGCGCGTCTCCCAATGCCTCCGCTTTCGCACGTGCGGCATCTTTGTTCACATCCGCCACCGCGACGACCCGTGCTTGTGTGGGTCCGGTGAATGCAGGGCGCATGATGCGCGTGATCTCACCCGTGCCGATGATGCCGATTCTTATGGATTCGGCTGATTGTTGGCTGGTGACAGTCATGATGTGTCATAATGCTGCCTGATTTTTACTCCCTCGTTTTCCTCGGAAAAGTCAAGGTGCTCCAAACTCGGCCCGTCACCTCGTGTTTTGACCATTGTAACGGCGCATTGTGATCCGACCCTGCTGAAGGAAGTCCCACCCAGAATGGAGTGCGTGACTCCGACCGCCCGCGCACGCGGATGCGGAAATCATCATCCGTCCCAGGGGCATCCAGTCGCTCGACATCGAGGTGATCGAAGGCGCATACGGCGCGTCGAACTGGATCCACATACAGGCCGGGCACGTCCACGGCGGACAGCAACAACGACAGCTCACTCCAACAGGAGCCATGGAACACGCCGTATTGACACGACCGCTGCCAATCGTTCAGTTGCACCCGCTCATTCATCCAGCCCGGCTTCAACGCAGCGATGGGGCGGTCTTCACGGGACATGTATTGACCAAGTCCCCGCGTGGTTTCGGCGAGGAGCCGAGCATATCGCTCATCCCCCGTGATTCGGGACAAACGGAGCAAAGCGGAACCGGAATATGTGCAATAGCCGGGGGTGCCCACGCGATTCTGGGCATTGGCATAGACCGCGCCCGTTGTTCGCATGTTGAGCTGTCCGAAGCAACTCGTTGCCGGAAATGCAAAATCGTAAGGGACAACCCAGGAGGCAAGTTGATGGGCAACGTCCCGTGCGCGTTGCACCCATTCACGATCTCCCGTGAACTCGTAAAGCGTGATGAAACTTTCCAGCGCGCCGTAACAGGACTCCGAGTCCGCCGCCTGTCCGGCCTCACCGGGTCCGCCATTCAGCACGCCGCGCTGGACGAATTTCCGATAGAGAAAGTCACCGAATGCACATGCCGCCTGCAGGTATCGCTCGGCGTCAAGGAATCGCGACGCTTGCGCCAGCGCGGCCGCTGAGATCGCCGCTGACGCGGAACCGCCCACGACCAGGTCGCCCGTATAGCGGTCAACGAATTGTCCCAGTTGCCCGTAACGCTCCCAGAGCGTTGCCAGGCCTCCGGCAATCCGGTCAAGGGAGGAGCGCCACTGCCTGGGAATTGGATACGATGGGTCCAGCCGCTGGAGCGACTGAATCTGGAGAATGGCATAGTATAGACCATCCGCAGTCGCCCTGACGAGATGGCGCGAGGCGGTGTGGGGTGGAAAACAAGATTCCCCCTGCCATTCGCGCCCATCCGCCGCGGTATCGAAGAACCCGGCCGCAGTGATCCGGCCGAGGGAATATTGCAGATGCCGGAGCGAGCGCTGCAGCATCGGACAATCCGGGTCCGCGGCCAGCTCCGCCGCGCGTGTAAATCCGTAACTCGTGGGAAGCCCTCCAACCCACCCGGGAAGCCAGGCCGATTTCTGGCGATCCATGATTTCGGACGCGAAGTAGCCGGGTGGCTCCACCCAGTTATCGCGGGCATACTTCTCATGGAGCAGGGCGAGGGCGCGGGAATGATTCAATGGTTCCGGCATCCCCGTCGCCGTCCAATACCCACGCACATCGAAGAGTCGCTCAAATAACGCCTGCACCGTGTTGGCCGGCCACTGCCAGAGGCGGAACCGGACGCAGACCTCATCCCCGGGCAAGAATCGCCTGCCGCGGTCATCACTGGGCACCATGCTGTTCTTGTCACACTTGAAGCCTTCGCGGACGCCGGGCGTGACGAGCCCCAGCGTGGCGGAGGCCCTATCTTCGGACTCCTCGAACTCGACCATGGGATCGGCGAAATGGTTCGCTGGAGGGAACTGCAGCAGGACGGCCTGGTCGGCCTGCGCATCCAGAAAACCCGCCGCAGGCATCGCCCCGTCGGTCCAAGTCTGCTGGATGCGGGAGGGCCCCGCGCCCAGCGTGAGCCGGGGCACATCCGAGATGAATTCGGGTGTTAGGGGTCCGAGCATATCGGGTTCCGTCAGGCACGTGGGATACTTCACCTTGATCGCGGTCATGCGATTGCCGTCATAGACACTGCCCGGCACCAGCACGTAGTTGGAGGCCGACCACGGCGAAGCATGAAGCAGCACCGCGATGGCGGCATTGTCCAAGGATCCCTCGCCAAGGCGAACTCGCACAACAACATCGCACGCCTCCGTGCCGCTTTCCGGAACGACTTCGATCGTGGCGTGAGTTTCCCACTCAGCACCTTCCATTCTGCACACAAGCCCGTTGTCGTGTATCGCCTCATCCAAGGAAGGGCAAATCACCGACGTGGACACGCGCCGGTTCCCATCGTATCGGCGAACCTCCGCCGACATGCGTTGTATAGGTAGTCGACTAATCATGGTGTCATCTCCTTCGTTTCGAGCTTATCGGCATGTTCAATGGTCGAGCAGGTAATGTTCACATCCGCAGCCGCAACGACCCGTGATTGAGTGGATCCGGTGAATGCGGGGCGCATGATGCGGGTGATCTCGCCGGTGCCGATGATGCCGATTGCTATGGATCCGGCCGAATGTTGGTTGGTTCCAGTCATGGCGTGTGAAGCTGACGCGATTGAATGATTTCGGCAATGGACGGGTCGATCAACATTTTGCATGATATGATCACGCATGAAAGCACCCTTTGCATTTCATCATTACGACCACCTGCCGCGCTGCCGGGTCTGGATCGACACGGTCTTCAAAGACTTCTGCGCACTCAATTACGCGCACTCTGGCCAGATCCGCTGGGCGGTGGATGGGGGTGAAACCAAGGTCCTCACCGCCCCAGTCGCATGGTGGACTTGGCCCGGTCCAAGGTTTGAATATGGCAAGACGGAATCACCTGGCTGGGATCACTACTATGTGACATTCCGGGGTCCTTGGGTGGATCAACTTCGCCGTTCGGGCTGGATGCCTTCATCGCCGGCGAAAGCTTATTGCCTCATCGAAAATGCGGAACCTTTCCGCGTCAAAATGGAGCGGCTTCAAGCTGCGCTCGACCATCATGATCAAGAGCTCGCATGGCTTCTTTTGCAGGAAATGTTCCTCGAGATCCGGCAACAAAAACCGCCGGCTTCTCACGAAGGCCCATATGAAAAGAGACTGCAGAATCTGATCTCCCGCATCCGCCGCCAACCTGCGCACGATTGGATCGAGGCCGAGGCCGCCCGTTCCTGCGGGATCTCGAAGGTTCACTTCCGGCGTCTGTTTCGAGCGGCGACCGGGCTTCCCTTCCGCCAGTTTTGTCTCAAGGCGCGCATGGACTCTGCGGCCCGCATGCTCCGCAAGTCAAAGCTACCCTTGAAGGAAATCGCCGAACGCTGTGGCATTCCCGACATTTACTACTTCAACCGTCTGTTCCGCACACGCCACGGCATGCCTCCGGGTGCCTATGCCCGCGACGCGCGCATGCTGGGTATGGGCGAACAGTGAACTGAAAGACGGAATGACGGCTGGGCGGGTTCGGCGCCCCTATCCTTTTGCGCCCCCTCAAATGCTCCCCCTACTGTCAGCTCAACCCTGAACCGGCGTCCTGCGGGTGTTGGCTTTGGAGCCTGCAACAACGGCCTCGATTAAGGCCAGGGGTGCACCCCGTCCATGTATCGTACCCGTCGAGGGAGACGTGAATGTTCAGAACTTCGTTTGTAACGGTTGTCTTCATACCCTCAGCACATTCACTTCATTTCCCGGCATTGCGTCGCCCATGCAGAATTGCTTGGCACGGAAAAGGACATAGCGTGCCCTGGTATTACAGGCGACAAGCTGCGACGCGGCATTGAACTGCACATTGCCGAATTCACCGGCGATCGGATCACGCCATTGTCCGGCCACATCCGCAAAAGCGATTTCATATTTGCTCACGCGATGCACTTGATCAGGCGTGTATCGCACTGCAAGCAACGGCATCGTTTCCTGCAAATCCAGCACGATTTCATCGCCGGTTTTATGCGTGATGCGTGCGGCAATCTCATTTGTCGTTTGTGCACGATGCTCGGTCAACTCAGGCTCAAAATACAGCCCCACATCCGTGATCAACGGCTCATCACTGGCCTCGGTGATGCTGACGCGGAATTTCGTCGCGGACTGCGATGCAAATCGCACGAGCCTGCGCGCGCCGACGCTTTGAACCGTCGCGAGCTCCTGCCACTGATTCGCAGCATCACATGTTTCCAGAACCCATTGATCCATGCGATGGCCGTGGCGAATGTCTTCGCGAAGTTCGATCACATTCACCTGCCGGGCTTCGGGCAGATTGATTTCGATCACCCACTGACGCTGTCCGTTAATGGTTTGCCAACCGAGCGAACGCGAATGGCCGGCTGCAAAATTGTGCGAGAAAGTCTTGTCGAGGTGACTGCGGAACCCGCGCAGCGATTGGCGATCAACTTCCGGTATCAGACCCCTGCGATCCGGTGGCAAATTCAGCAGGAAAGTCGTGCCGCGCCCCACCGATGCGAAATACAAATCCACCAGATTCATTGCCGAGCGAACACTGTGATCTTCCATCGCGTGGTAAAACCAACCCGGGCGGATCGACACATCGCATTCGGGAATCAGCCAGGTCTGGCCGTCGCGATCGCCGCAGTTGAGGCGTTTGCGATCCGCGTGTCCGGGGTAGGACCCCTCGGCGTGAATCGTGCACCAGCAGGGATCCCCCGCGATGCCCGCCTCATTGCCGACCCATCGCACATCCGGGCCCGCATCGGAAAACATCACCGCGTTGGGCTGAAGCTCGCGCACCATCGCGAAGGTTTTTTCCCAATCGTAATAGGTGCTGTTATCGATGGAGCGTTTTTCGTTGGCGCCGCCGTAATATCCATCGCCGCCATTGGCGCCGTCGAACCAGACTTCAAAAATCTCTCCATATTCCGTGAGTAATTCACGCAATTGCGAGCGGAAATAAGTGATGTATTCCGGGCTGCCATACGCCGCGTGATTCCGATCCCATGGCGAAAGATAAACGCCAAATTCCAATCCTGCGCGTCGGCAGGCCTGTTCGACTTCACGCACCACATCGCCTTTGCCGTTTCGAAAAGGACTGTTGCGGACGCTGTGCTCGGTGAACTTGCTTGGCCATAGACAAAACCCATCGTGGTGTTTGCAAGTAAGGATCAAGCCGCGCATCCCCGCCAGCTTTGCCGAATCAATCAACTGATCCGCATCAAACTCGGTGGGATTGAAAACCGTCGGCGACTCATCGCCATAGCCCCACTCTTTGTCGGTGAAAGTGTTCGTTGTGAAATGTAAGAATCCATAAAACTCGCGTGCGTGATGCGCGAGTTGTCGCGGCGTGGGGTGCGGTATTTTGTCGTTATTTTTCATTTTATTTCTTTCGTTTGATCAATTACCCAACTCTTTCGAGGATATTAGAAACCGGCCGCCCAGTGTCGGAACCGGCTCGGCAATGACCAGACGGGACTGCCCGGCCCGGCTTTCTGCCGCCACGGGGTGCAGGGCTCCTTCTGCATCGAGGAGACCCCATTGATGATTCAGCAGATCTCCGGCGATCGCGATTTCTACGCTCGGCGCAGAATCGCTACCTAAATTCCAACAAGAAAGCACGATCTGGCCGGAACTGTTTGTCCTGACGACCTTGAGCAGGAAGGTGCCATCTGACAACACTCGGGCAGGCAGCGGTGTGCCTTGGAGCCATTCAATGGTTTCTGCGATGTATCGGGTGCTCCAGAGGTTCCTTAAAGCGGCCCAGTAGGAGCTGATAGGATCCACCGCCACTTCGGTCATTGCATTCAACAAGGCAAATCGCGTGCCGTTGGGCGCGGTCCATCGGAGAAGGTGTGGCACACTTTTACGATGCCGGGAGTCGAAATAGCTGAGGAGGACCTCGCTGTTATCTGCTTGAACCCGCAGGGGCAGGTGTTCATGACCGGGGAGACGGCTGATAAAATAATAAAAATTCCAGAATTCGTCTCCATGATCTAGGCGGGGATAACAAATAGTGGCCACGTCCTCAGCCTGGCACCTGCCTTTAATCGTCAATCCGATTTTGGAAAGAAGGCCCCGCTTTTCGATAATCGACAGGGCGCGAAGATCAAGGAACCCTCCACGTTCGAGGATAGACTGCAAAGACTCATCATCGCAATCGGACAACCCCTCGCCCCACAGCAGGGTGGCGTCCAACGGATTGGAAACACAGCGCAGGGGAATCCCCCGGGTCGATAGAATCGAGAAATTAGGGCGTCGCCTAGCGGCATTGATGAGGGCCTCAGGCTCTCCCCAAAACGCACCGCCTAGAGAGACGGCTCCTTGCTGCATGAGCCTGACAAGCTCCGCTGTTTGCCGATGGTGGGCAACAAAACGATCAACAATGCACCGTGATTCAGATGCCGGAACACGCGAAACCAGGGAATTCAGGCTGAGCGCCGGGGCCGGTTCACCGGAAGCGAGAATATAGGTATAATGAGCCAGAGCAGCCGCCGGGGATTTAATGGCAGGGTCGTATGGATAATTCTCCGCCTCGGGAAACAACTCGAAATCGGCGGGCAGCGCAGCCTGCCAGCGGTCAAGGCAACCGAATCGTTCCGCGTATTCCGATAAGCGGCAATCCTCACGGTAAAGCGGGATCTGTGGGCGCACGAAGGGCCGGTGCGGTCCGGCGAAAGCTCGCGCCACCTTCGCCACATCGTAGCAGACAATATGGGGGTGCATGAGGCCGATGCGGGTGTCGGGAGAAAGCTCATGAAGAGCGTCGCGCAGAAGGACGGCCAGTTCGCATAGATCGCCGCTGATCAGCTCCTGCATGGTCGCCAGGGCTTTGCGGTCGCCGGCATCGAACAGGCGCTTGACTGTCATGGAGTCATTTTCGCAGCCAAAGAGACCGGCAAACCGGCGAACCCTGTCCGGCAGGAAGCATTGATCCATGCGCATTCCGAAATCATCGTCAAGGAAGACACGATCCGCGTGCAATGTTCCGTAAATGCGAAAGGCCTCCACGAGATAGGCTCTGAGCTTTGGGCATGAGGGATCGAGCACCGGATGGGAGCCGTTGCTGCCATCGGCCCGCAGCTGGCGCTGGAATCCAAAGTGCTCTAGGGTTTCTTGCGGGATGAGCACCTGGCCGAGCGTGTGGGTGACGTTCAGATGGAAAGCGATTCCTTCGTCGCGAAGTCTTCTAGCGCAGATGGTAAGATGTTCGCAGCGCTCGACCAGTCGGGGCAGTGTCAGGAGCTGCTCGGGATCAATCAGACTGATGTCGAACAACATGGCATCCCGAATGCCATTGGCCTTGCAAGTGAGAATTAACTCGTCGAGAAATTCATCCCGGTGGTCAGGATCGATGTAATAACGGAGGATGGGGGCTTTGATTGTTTTCATGATTTATTCAAAGGTGATCGTCGCCGCCCAGCGGTAGGGGCCGGGGCCGAGGAGGAATTCGGGATGCACATTGCGGGTCCAACCGGTATCCCCGCCCAGGCCCATGTGGAAGCCGTCGAGAATGAGAAAGGTCTCCTTGCGCGGAACAAGTTCCCAGTCGTGCCTTGCCGCGATGAGTTCATCGGGTGAAACGGGCAGGGCGCTGAACTGGAACAACGGATCGCCCTCCACTCTCAGGCGAGGGGCATCGCCACCCTTGAGTTCAAGATGCCTCACATCGGTGCGTCCGCCGCATTCGCCGGGCAAGGGATATCGCTCGAGCATTTCCGCTATCGGGCGGCTCCAGATGCCGACATGGGCGCTCTGCTTGCGGTCCGGGTAGTTCTCCCACGGGCCGCGTCCATACCACTCCGCGTTCTCCCAACCTTCTGCCAGAGGAAAGAGAATCCCGATGCGGCCAAGCGTGGGAATCGACGGGGGAACGATGACGCTTTGCTCAAATGCCAAGGCGCCGTTCGGACGGATCGTCCATCGGATCGTGCAGTCGATCGCGTGGGCGTCATTTCCCAAAACGCTTCCGACACTGACGACCGCCGAGCCATCGTTGCAGAGGGCCGTGGAAATGTGGGTGAGACGGCGTTGTTGCGGGATGAGCCCGGCGGCTTCCCAGTCCTTCAAATAGCTCTCCTTCTTCGAAATCATGAAGTCGTTATCCGTCGGAGCGCGGTGCAGCATTTCGACGACCGGCTGCGCGAGCAGTTCGCGCGAACCCGCGGACCACGATCGGAGCAGGCCGGTGGATTCCTCCCATTCCCAGGAAGCCGAGGATGCGGAAACACGGATGCGGCCACCGGAGCGCTCCAGTGCGGCTTTTCCGGCCGTAGCCGTCGACGGCTTGACGCGGGTGGGAGCGCTGCACGGCAGGGGGAATTGATCCCACGCCACCAAATGCCCGGCTGCGGCCCACGGGAGGTCGCGATTGAGCACGCAACGCACATTGAGAAAGAACTCCCTGCCCGACGGATCTCCCGCCGGAGCCGTGGCATCGAGAGCGAAATCCCCCGCAGCCCCAGCTGCGACATGCGGCAACATGGCTGTGCCGGATTGGATCCGTAGTCCTGTATGCATGAAACCCGGACCGAATCCGGCGGCGACATGCGGCAACTCGGCCGTGCCTGATTGAATGGATCGGCCATTTTCGATGATCTCCCATTCCAACCGGAGATGGGAGAGGTCGGCGTCGTGATATTTATTGGCAACCGTGAGGCGCAGCGGCCAACCGGGGAGAAGCCGCAAGGCGACAGGGGCCTGGATTTTTTTCACCTCATGGGCACCGGGATGCGGATCGAGTTCCGCGCCGACGATGCCGCTGAACACCTGGGTGGGATCCTCGCCCACCGCAGCGTAATCGTATTGCTCGCCGAAGTCGTTGCCATAGCCGTGGACACGGCGTCCATCAGGAAGAGTGAACAAGATCAACTTGTCGGCCCAGTCCCAGATGAAGCCTCCCTGGAAAGCAGGATATCGATCCACAAACTCCCAGAACTTGTAAAAGTTGCCGGTGGCGTTGCCCTTGGCGAAGGCATACTCGCACATGATCATCGGTCGCGTCTCCCGCGGGTCCGCCATCACCTCGCCCACCCACTCGAGCGACGGATACATCGGCACCATGATGTCCGTGACCAGCGCGCCCGGGCTGCCGCTTTCATACTGCACCGGGCGGGTGGGATCGAAAAACCGGATCCAGCCGGCCATGGCCGCGTGGTTTGCCCCGGCGAAGGACTCGTTGCCCAGCGACCAGAAACAGATGCTCGGGTGGTTGCGGTCGCGCAGGACCATGCGGGTGGCCCGCTCGAGATAGGCCGTCGCCCAGCCGGGATCGAGTGAGAGTAGCCCGCCGACTCCGTGGGTTTCAAGGTTTGCCTCATCCACCACGCAGAGCCCGAGTTCATCGCAAAGCTCATACCAGCGGGTGTCGTTGGGATAATGCGATGTGCGGACCGCATTGAAATTGAGTTGCTTCATCAGCACGATATCGCGGCGCATATCCGCCTCGGTCACGGCCCGACCGCGCTCGGGATGGAACTCGTGACGGTTGACTCCCCGCACGATGAGGCGCCTCCCGTTGAGCAGCATCTGGCGATCCTTGATTTCCACCTGTCGGAACCCGACCCGGCAGCTCTGCAAATCGACGGTGTTCCCCTCGCTGTCGGTCACAATCATCAGCAGACGATAGAGATTCGGCTGGTCCGGCGACCACTTGAGTGGCGCGGATACGGGAAGCTGAAACTTCGCCGCCCCCTTCTCGCATTCTTCGCCATACATGGCGGTTTGGCCGGAGAACGGGTGCGGCGCGGACTGCGCAATCAGCTCGCCCGAGGCGTCCAGGAGCTTGAGCGAGGCATGGAGGCCTTCGTATTCGGTGATCTTGTTGGCGGCTGCCGGTTGCGCAGGCAACGCGCGCGTCTCCAGATAGACCATGGCATCGAGAACCGCGTCATTGTAGGAAGCATCGAAGATCGTGCGGATACGGAAATCGCGGATGTGGACCTTCGGACGGGCAGCCAGCCAGACGCTCCGCTGGATGCCGCTCATCTGCCAGTAATCCTGATCCTCGAGGTAACTGCCCGAGCAATAGCGCAGCACGCGCACGGTGATTTGATTTTTTCCCGCGCGTAGGAACGGCGTGACGCAGAACTCGGCGGGCAGCCGACTGTCCTCCGAATAGCCGATCTCGCGTCCGTTGATCCAAAGATGGAACGCCGAGTCAACGGACTCAAAGATCAGCCGCACATCGCGCTCCAGCCATTCTTTCGGCATCTCGAATGTCCTCCAGTAGCAACCGGTCGGATTCGCCTCCGGCGGAAGCGGAGGGTTCGGCTCGTAGGGATACGCGATATTCGTGTAGATCGGAAGATCCGGGCAGCCCGGCTGGAGCTGCCAGTTGGCGGGAACGGGAATCGTTCCCCACGCGGAATCATCGAGGTTTTCCTCCCAGAACGAGGGCGGGCATTCCTGCGGCGATGGTGCCAGATGAAATTTCCACTCCCCGTCGAGCAACTGCACAAAAGGCCCTGCGATCCGCTCGCCACGAAGCGCCGCAGCCTCATCGCAATAAACACCCATGGGAGCGTGGGCAGGCTCCCGGTTGCGCCCGCTAACCGCGGGGTCTTCCCAATCGTGTTCGATGTTCATGTAGGGTTCGATATGTGACGGTATTTGGCGGCCAGTGTGCGGCCTTTTTTGGCGCTCTGCACTGCGAGGTCGATATGTGGATGGGGCGGTTTTGCTATGGCTTCACTCGCACAAGCCCTTGAGATAATCGAAGTTGCGCTTGATGCACTCGAAGGGATCGCCGGGACAGGTGTCCTGCTCGACGATGAACCATTTGCAGCCTGCGGCCGTCGCTTTCCTCCTTGGAAAGTTTTCCGCAGGTCCAGCAGGGAGAGATGACATCGAATGTCTGAAGCCAGTCCGTGTCAGCAAGGCGTTCCAGGATGGTGATTGTCTCCGTTTGCCAACCGCACCCGACCAGGGCGGAATGAAACCTATGGACGATCTGTTCAGGCTTGTGGCCATCCCAGCCGCCTTTAAGAAACAGGATCTTTGGCGTTTTCATGTTTAATTGAAAAACCTATGACAAGATACAGCTTCTTTCGCCATGGACATTCATTTCAAAAACCTGTCTTTTCCGGTCAGTTACTGGAACGCTCATGAAGGTTCCCTGCGTTCCCTGTTTCGTTTGGAACGAATCGGGTTTATCCCCCGCAAGACCGGTTGGGTGCGCAGCCAATTCGACACAGTAAATTTCTCTCTGATTCTTCATGGTGGTGGCGAGTTTCACCGGAAGGGGCACTGCTGGAAGGTCGAGGCTCCTTGCGTGATCACGGAGTTGGATGGCGATTACTTGGAATACGGCCCTTCGGAACCCCATGAATACTGGACCGAGCTATACCTCGTCTATTCCAGCGGGCTCATACCGAGATTTGTGGAATGCGGATTTATCGAGGAATCGAGGCCGGTATGGCCGATCTCGAATCCCTCCGCGCTCAGGCCGCTTCTTGAAGAGTTGGCGCGATGTCTCGCCACCAAGGAAAAACCCGCACGCATCGACCGCATTGCCGAACGAATCATTCTCGAAACCCTTCTACCCCCGCATGTGTCCGACTCGTCCGTCATATCCAAGGCAATTGATGCCATCCAAACCAACTGGCAATCGCCGCCGAATCTGGAGTCCCTCGCCGGCAAATGCAACATGTCGGTATCCACCTTCCAACGCCGTTGGAACGAGTCCATGGGAATCACCCCGGCGCGTTATGCGCTGGGGTTGAGACTTCAGGAGGCTTGCCGGCTTTTGATCGAAACCGGCGACACCATTTCAGAAGTCGCCAAAGCCTGCGGGTTCGATGACGAGTTCTATTTCTCCCGCTGTTTCCGGCGGGAATTCGGCACCCCCCCGCGCAGCTACCGCAAGGAACATCTCATCCGCAGCGGGAGGGCGAGCTAAACCCTCACCGCTTTTCCAAGCCGGTCTGATTCAAAGCAGGCATCGAGCGTCTTTTGAATCTCGGCACCGCGTGCGAAGTCGGGTTCCCCCTGTTTACCGGTTCGGACAGCCGTGATGAAGCGTTCGTGGATGCTCGGCGTTTGCGAAGCCTTGATCGTTTTCCAATTTGCCTTGTGAATGTCCTTGGCAAGGCAGACTTCCAGTTCGGTGCAGGACTTTTCCAAATCGAGCCGGAGGGCGCATTGTGTTCCGTGGAGTCGTAGATAAAGGAATTCGCATGGCCGGTCGCCCAGCGGGTTGTGTGGATGACACCCAGGGCGCCGTTTGCATATTCGACCTGCATGAGGGCGGAATCATTCGCATCCAGCGGGTATTCGCTCAGGCGTTTGCCTTTGATGTTGGTAAAGGTTTTCAAGCGGGCCTGAATGCTGCGGATCGGTCCGACCGGGAGTGATGCAAAATCAAGAATGTGGACACCCACATCACCGAGCACGCCTTTGCTGCAATGATCACTGAGGTCGTCAGGCTCGGTTGCTCCACGAACGGGCGCCGCTGCGCGCGCGTTGATGTGGGAGAGTTAGTGAATGAGGACCATCACCCCATCGCCCTTTCAATGAGACGGGTCGCCAATGTCTGGGTGGCCTGATCGAGTGCCGAGAGGGCCTGTTTCAGCCGCGAGGTCTCCTTGGTGGCAAGTGCGGCGGTGACTTCCGCGGTCTGTTTTTGAATTTCCGCGATCTCGTCCCCGGGGAGTTCCGATCCGAGCTGGGCCAGGGCCGCCTCCACCGCCGGGAGCATCTCTTCCGCTTTGAGCCTTGCCTCGGTGAAGATCCTCGCATCCATGTCCTCGAAGGCATGTTCCAGCGATCCGGCCAGCATTGCCTCGACCGCCTCATCGGAGACTTCCACGGCGCTTCGGATCTCCACGATCTTCTCGGTGCCGGCAGCGGTGTCGCGGGCCAGAACCTGAAGGATGCCGTCGGCATCCAGGCTGAACTGGACACCTACCCGTGCGACACCCTTGGGCGAAGGAGGGAAGGGGATGTCGAGGCTGCCGAGTTTCCAGTTGTCGGCGGCCATCTCGCGCTCTCCCTGCAGGACGGTGATCGTCATGCCGCTCTGTCCTGCCACGGCGTTGGTGAACATCTCGCCGGCCTTGGCCGGGATGGTTGTGTTCCTCGGGATGATGACATTCATGAGCCCACCAAAGGTCTCGATGCCAAGGGAGAGGGGGGTGACGTCGAGGAGGGCGATATTCCGAAGGTTACCCTCAAGGATTGCTCCTTGGAGGATCGCGCCGAGTGCCACGGCTTCGTCGGGATGCTGGGAGAGGTTCGGTTCCCTGCCGAAGATCTCTTGAACCAAACTCCGGACGAGAGGCATCCGGGTGGAGCCGCCGACAAGGATGACTTGGTCGAGATCCGTGGCATGGAGTCCGGCATCTTCCAGTGAGCGGAGGCAGTGGGCGCGTGTGCGGCGGATGATCGGTTCGCAGACCATCTCCATTTCCGCACGGGTGATCGGAATCTCCAGACTCTTCCCCCCTCTTATGAAGGGGAGGCGGAGTGTGAGCGATTCCTCCGAGGAGAGGCGTTCCTTAGCCTCCCGGGCGGCTTCCTTGAGCCTTGTATCCGTCTCCGGGGTGGAGCTGATGCCTGCCTTTCGTGCCAGGAGTCCCGCGATCGCCTCGTCGAGATCATCACCCCCGAGGCGGGTGTCGCCGTGGGTGGAGAGAACCTCAAAGACACCATTGTCGAGTTGCAGGATCGAGAGGTCGAAGGTGCCCCCTCCGAGGTCGTAGACGGCCACCTTGGAACGGTCCGAGAGCTTGTCGAGTCCGTAAGCGAGGGCAGCGGCTGTCGGTTCGGCCAGGATACGCTCCACGGTAAAGCCGGCAAGTTCACCCGCCTTCTTCGTGGCCGCACGCTGGGCATCGTTGAAGTACGCAGGAACGGTGATGACCGCTCGGTTGACCTGTGTGCCGAGGCGATCCTCGGCGATTTTCTTCAACCGCTTGAGAATTTCCGACGAGATCTCCTCGGGAGTCAGCTTCCTCCCATCGATTGGAAGGGTGACCGGGGTTCCCTTCGCGCCACTCAGGCCTTTCGTTCCTTTGTCGCCGAAGCGGCCACCGATCAGACGCTTCACCGAGGAGATGGTCCGGTCGGGGTGCAGGCCCTGCATGCGGCGGGCCTCCCTGCCGACCAGAATGCTCCCGTCCTCCATGTAGTGAACGACCGAAGGGGTCAGGCGGTTTCCATCGGGATCGGCCAACAGCGTCGGAAAGCCGCTCTCATAGACCCCGATGAGGGAGTTGGTGGTGCCTAGGTCAATGCCCGCGATCATGTGTCAAAACTGAAGATTAATATGGAACTCAGGAACTCAAGAAAAGGGATCAGAATAAAAAAGCTCTCAAATCTTTCCTTATTTTCTGAGTTCCATATTCAATGACTCAAAGGCAGTCGAGGGAGAGTTTCCGCTCTCGAAGTTGGGATTCCCAGCGGGTGGCGTAGGCAAAGGAATCGGCAAGGGAAGCAATCTCCTCCGGATCGTGCGCAGGCCACGAGGCGTCCAGCTCTGCAAGGCGGGCATCCAGTGAGGATCGCCAGCCGTGAAGGATGCCGAGAAGACTCTCCAAATCGGCGGCTAGTTTCTTCAGCGGTGCGGCGAGCACTGCTTTTGCAAGGGGATTGGAGGCGGCTTGGTGCTTCCCGATGAGGGAGTCGGCTTCCCGAAGCAGGGTGGCTATTTCGGGAAAAAGTTCAGCAGCCCTGAAAGGTAACTGTGATCCACCGGTCAAATCCGCCAGGGAGCGAAGCCTCCGGGCCGGGTCACGCAGGATGGCAGCTGCTTCACCGAGTTCCTTGAAGCGGCTAGCATCCCCGCCCGCCTGGTCGGGGTGAAGTTCCCCCGCAAGCCGCCGGTAAGCCTGCCCGATCTCCTCCTCTGATAAAAGTGGCCGTTTAGGAAGACCTAGAAGTGCAAAGGGATCCATCGGAGGAAAAACTCACAGGGATGAAGGGGATAAAAGGGATGGGGAAAAATAGATGATCAGCTTCTAACTATCTCCTTCATCCCCTTCATCCCTGTCATTCAAAAGTTAAGCGGAGAAACTCTCGCCGCAGGAGCAGTGGGCGACGGCGTTGGGGTTGGTCACCTTGAAGCCTCCCTTCTGCAGATCGTCGCTGTAGTCGAGTTCGGAGCCGCTGACAAAGAGGGCGCTCTTGGGGTCGATGACGATGTTCACTCCCTTGGAAGGGACGAGGATGTCGCGCGGGAGAGGACCATCCACAAGGTCCATCTTGTATTGGAGTCCGGAGCAACCGCCGCCTATCACGGCGACCCGAAGAGCCCCCTCAGGGCGTCCCTGCTTGGTGAGGAGGGAGGTGAGGCGGTTGGAAGCGGAATCCGTGACACGGCAGAGCTTCTCGTTCCCGATTTTCCAGGGAAGGGGGGAGGTCGGTGAGGCCGGCGTCTCGCTCATAACGGGGATTTTACGCCACGCTCCCGATCCCGTAAAGGGCCCGTACCAGTTTCTGCGTTCTCGTCCCGGGAAGGGCTCCCGGATGCATGGCACTCGGGATGAATGCGAATCCAAGGCCATGTTCCGGATCGGCAAAGGCGATTGACCCGCCCGCACCCGGATGGCCGAAGGCCGACGGGGAGGGGCCGTAGACTCCGAAATCATTGGTCATGAAGCCAGCGGAGAAGGAGGTCTTCTCAATGAGGACACGGTCGGGACCCTTCGCCAATGAGGTTCGCATCGCGGTCAAGGTCTCGGAATGAAAAAAACCGCCGCCGTCGGATGCGAGCATGGCGTAGAGAGAGGCCAGGGCATCGGCCGTTGCGATGGCTCCCAGCGAGGGGAGGGATGCCGATCGCATCGCGGGAGTGTTCATCACCGAGGGGGTGAGCGTTCCCCCGGGTTCGCTCAGCGCACGGCGTGTCAGCGAGGAGGGGTCACCGAATGCCTTGGAAAAAGGGCCGGGAGCCGGGGGAACCTTCGGGGCGATGACGGTCGTGGCCGTGTCGATCAATCCGGGAGGAAGTCCGAACCAGAGAGCAAGCGAGAGCGGTGAGCGGAAGCATCGCTCCCAGCGCTCACCGAGCGTCTCACCGGTCAAGCGACGGACGATCTCATCCAGTAGAAAGCCGAAGGTTCGCGCCCCGTAGCCGTGGCTTCCATCGGCTTGCCAATTTGGAGGTTGTGCGGCGAGGGCCATGGCCACCGATTGATGATCGGTGATGGCTAGGCCTCGCTGATCGATCGCGGAAAGCCCGGCCCGGTGGGAGAGAAGCTCGGTAAGGGTGATGCGCTCCTTGCCCGAGGCGGCGAACTCCGGCCAGATTTCCGCGACAGGTACCTCAAGCGGATTGCCCACTTCCTGAAGCGCATGCAGGGTGACGGCGGCGGCTACTCCCTTGCTCGCGGACCAGATGAGACAGGGGGTGTCGGATTGCCATGGCCGTTCCGGGGAAGCCTCGCCCCCCGCCATCGAGAGCAGGGCCCTGCCTCCTTGCCAGAGGGAGAGAGAGGCCCCGCCATAAGGAGTCTCGGCAAGGACTTCATGGAAGGCCTCCGTGAGTCGCTCCGCGGCGGCGACCGGATCGAAGCTCAGGCTCATTCCTCCAGATCCTCCCTCACGAGGGCGAGATCGGGATCGCGCCGGGCGAAGTCGCGGTAGGCTGCGTCGAGGTCGAAGCTCTGCCGGAGGCTTCGCAGGGCGGCCTCGCGATTGCCGAGCACGGCCTCGTAGCACCCGATGTTATAGTGGAATGTCGGATCATTGCGCAGCGAATCGGGTCCCTTGAGCAGAAGATCGCGCGCCTCGGCTGTCCGGCACAACTCGTGGAGCGCGAAAGCCCCGTGGATGTAGGCGGGGAGAGCGGAGGGGCTGATTCGGAGAAGCTCCTCGGCGGCCACAAGTGCCTCGTCCCAGCGTTTCGCCTGCATCAGGACATGCAGGCGGAGTTCCACAACATCGGGATCCATGCTTTCGGGAGCCGATACGGAAGCAAGCTCGGCAAGGGCCTCTTCGGCCATGCCGAGCTCAAGGTATCCCTGGGCGGCGAGAAGCGCCCGCTCGCTCATTTGATGAAATCCGCCTTAGAGGAGAGACGGGCAAAGTCGGGCGCCGCAATTTTCATGATCGGGCAGGCGGAAGATCGAGGGCTATCTTGACGATAGCTCGAGGGATGACAACGAACCCCAGCATGAAAAGGGCAAGCCCCGCTTTGTCCGGATCAGGCTATTGTGACCTCGGGGCACAGGTAGACATCCTGCACGGCATGCAGGAGCTTGGCCCCCTCTTCCATCGGGCGCTGGAAGGCCTTGCGTCCCGAGATGAGTCCGGTTCCGCCGGCACGCTTGTTGATGACCGCGGTCTTCACGGCATCCTGGAAGTCGTGGGCTCCGGAGGCGCCGCCGGAGTTGATCAGGCCGGCGCGACCCATGAAGCAGTTGATCACCTGATAGCGGCAGAGGTCGATCGGGTGATCGGTGGTCAGTTCGGTGTAGATGCGCTCGTCGAGCTTGCCGTAGCTGGAGTTGCCCGTGTTGAGGGCCTTGTAGCCGCCGTTGTTCTCGGGGAGCTTCTGCTTGATGATGTCGGCTTCGATCGTGACGCCGAGGTGGTTGGCCTGACCGGTGAGATCGGCGGAGAGATGGTAATCCTTGTCCTTCTTGAAGGCGTCGTTGCGGAGGTAGCACCAGAGGACGGTCGCCATGCCGAGCTCATGGGCATGGTGGAAGGCCTCGGCCACCTGGATGATCTCGTGGCTGGCATCCTCGCCGCCGAAGTAGATGGTGGCGCCGATGGCGGCCGCACCCATGTCGTAGGCCTCATCGATGGTACCGAACATGATCTCGCGGGAGACGTTCGGGTAGGTGAGCAGTTCGTTGTGGTTCACCTTCACGAGGAAGGGGATCTTGTGGGCGTACTTGCGGGCCACGGAACCGAGGACACCGAATGTGGAGGCCACGGCGTTGCAACCGCCCTCGATGGCCAGCTTCACGATGTTCTCGGGATCGAAGTAGATCGGGTTCTTGGCAAAGCTGGCTCCCGCGCTGTGCTCGATTCCCTGATCGACGGGAAGGATCGAGAGGTAGCCGGTATTGGCAAGGCGGCCGGTGCCGTACATGCGCTGCAGGTTGGCCAGGACGCGCGGATTGCGGTCGCTACCGAGATGGATGCGGTCGACGAAATCGGGCCCTGGCAGGTGCAGGAGGTCCTTGGAGACGGTCTTGCAGGTGTGGTTGAGAAGGGAGTCGGCGTCGGCTCCGAGGAGGTTCTTGATGTCGTTGATCATGGTTCGAGTAGTTCGAAGGAAAAGAAAAGGGGCGTCCAGAACATTTGTTCCGGACGCCCCTGAAATGAGCGGATTCTTGGAAAAAAACGCCTTAGTAAGCGGCCTGGGCTCCCTTGATATTCTTCTTCTTGACCCAGGACATACGGGAGCGAAGTTGCTCGCCCACCTTCTCGATGGGGTGCTTCTCGCCGGCCTTGAGGAGGGCGTTGTACTTCTTCTTGCCGGTCTTGGCTTCTGCGATCCAATCCTTGGCGAATTTGCCGGTCTGGATGTCCTTGAGGGCGGCCTTCATCCGCTTCTTGACGGAGGCGTCGACGACCTTCGGGCCGACGGCGATGTCACCGTACTTGGCGGTCTCCGAGATGGAGAAGCGCATGCCGCTGATTCCGGACTCGTTGATCATGTCCACGATGAGCTTGAGCTCGTGGAGAACCTCGAAGTAGGCCATCTCGGGCTGGTAGCCTGCCTCGACGAGTGTCTCGAACCCTGCCTGGATGAGGGCCGAGGTGCCTCCGCAGAGGACGGCCTGCTCGCCGAAGAGATCGGTCTCGGTCTCCTCCTTAAAGGTGGTCTCGAAGACGCCGCCGCGGGTGCCGCCGATGCCCTTGGCCCATGCGAGGGCGGTCTTCTTGGCGTTGCCGCTCTTGTTGTTGTGGATGGCGATGAGGGTCGGGACACCCTTGCCCTCCTGGTACTGACGGCGCACCGTGTGACCGGGTCCCTTGGGTGCGACCATGATGACGTCGACGTGCTTGGGCGGGACGATCGTCTTGTAGAGGATCGCGAAGCCGTGGCTGAAGAGGAGGGTCTGGCCGGCCTTGAGGTTCGGGGCGATGTCCTTCTCGTAGACCGAAGGGATGACGAGATCGGGAACGGCGACCATGATGACGTCGGCCTTCTTCACGGCTTCCGCCGTATCAAAAACCTGGAAGCCGAGCTTCTTGGCGACGGCGCGGCTCTTGCTCTTGGGGTAGAGTCCGATGATGACCTTGACGCCGCTCTCCTTGAGATTGAGGGCGTGGGCGTGTCCCTGGGAACCGAAGCCGATCACGGCGCAGGTTTTTCCCTTGAGGAACTTCAGGTCGGCATCCTTGTCAGTGTAGATTTTGGCGGGCATGGGTTGGTGGTGTGTTGGTTTGAGGTTAAAAGGTTAAAAGGTTGAAAGGTTGAAAGGTTGAAAGGTTGAAAGGTTGAAAGTTGGTGGCTGCGATACGTTTTAACGGTTCACGTTTTTAACGTATCAACCTTCTGAAAGTCACTTCGAGCGTGCGAGGGCGATCTTCCCGGTGCGGGTCAGTTCGGTGATGCCGAACTGGTCCATGAGGGCGAGGAACTTGTCGATCTTGCTCTCGGAACCGGTGATCTCGACGGCAAGGCGCTTCGGCTGCACGTCGATGATCTTGGCGCGGAAGATGTCGCAGATCTGCATGATCTCGGCGCGGGCCTTGGCGTCGGCCTTCACGCGGATGAGGACGAGCTCGCGGTCGACATACTCGGTCTCACCGAAATCCTCGACGCTGATGACGTTCACGAGCTTGTCGAGCTGCTTGTTGACTTGGTCGAGCACCTTGTCGTCGCCGCGGACCACGATCGTCATGCGGGAGGTCTCGGGGTCGAGCGTCGGGCCGACATTCAGGGTGTCGATGTTGAAGCCGCGTCCGCTGAACATCCCGGCGATGCGGGTCAGGACGCCGAACTTGTTCTCGACGAGGATGGAAATGGTGTGGCGCATGGGTGGTGGCTCTCCGTCTCCGGATCAAGCCGATCAATTAGAATGCTGGGCTGTTTTTTTTTCGTCAAACGCAAAGCGAGCCGCTACCTCTTTTGCCCATGAATATTCCGGAACGCGACTTCGACGCCTACATCTTCGACTGCGACGGCACATTGGCCGACACCATGGGGCTCCATTACGATGCCTGGAAGATGGCCCTCGAGCCCCATGGCGCGGATCTCCCGGAGGATCTCTACTACAGCTGGGGAGGGCGTCCGACCCGCGAGATCGTCGAGGCGCTCAACGAGATGCAGGGGCTCCTGATGGATCCCGAGGCGATGGTCCACCACAAGGAGGGACTCTACCACTCGCTGATTCCCGAAGTCAGGGCGATCGAGCCGGTCGTCGCCTTTGCCCGGTCCATGCATGGGAAAAAGCCGCTCGCCGTGGCCTCCGGAGGCGGGCGCAAGGCGGTCACCGCCACGCTCGAGAGCCTCGGCCTGATCCATCTCTTCGAGGCGATCGTCACCTCGGAGGATTACAAGAACGGCAAGCCCTCACCGGACCCTTATCTCGAGGCGGCCCGGCGACTCGGGGTGGCTCCTGAGGGCTGCCTGGTCTTCGAGGATACGGAAATCGGGAAGCAGTCCGCACTCGCCGCCGGTATGGAATGCGTGCTGGTCCCGGTTCCCGGGAAAATTGCCTAAAAAGCTGCCGGCTTCCCTAGGGAAGCACTGATTTAATCCCATGCAGGCCGCTGAAGAGCATTTGCTGATTTTTGAAGGCGCGAGCGCTGGGCGATACCCGCAGCGGTCTCGCCCGAGCAAGCAACGCCGCAAAAATCGACAAATGGCTTCAGCCCTCCGGGTTGCGGAGATAACAGGCCGAGGGCTGCGTTGGCTTGGCACTTACAGCCCGCTGCGGGGATGCTCGTGCCAAGCCGCCTTGCCCGCGGCCCATTCTTTCCGCAACGGCCTCTATGCGATTAAATCAGTGCTTCCCTAGAACCAGGCAAGGATCACGGCTCCTCCCACGATGAGGAGCCCGCCCACCCACTGCTGCCAGCAAAGCTGCTCGTGGAGGAAAATCACCGCCAGGATGATGGCGAAGACCACGCTGAGCTTGTCGATGGGGGCCACCTTGGAAGCCATGCCAAGTTGAAGGGCGCGGAAGTAGCAGACCCATGAAAGGCCGGTTGCGAGGCCCGAGAGCGTCAGAAAGATCCATGTCCTTTTTGAGATCGTCGCCAAGGAGACCGGCGTGCGTGCCGCGGCCACGATCAGCCAGGTGATCAGCAGAACCACCGTTGTCCTGATTGCGGTGGCGAGATTGGAATTGATCCCTTCCACGCCGACCTTGGCCAGGATGGCTGTTGCTCCCGCAAAGAACGCGGAGAGAAGCGACCAGAAGAGCCAGTTGTTGAGGAAGGCTCCCATGATGCGAGGCGTGCCGGATTCCTACTGCGCCCCCGGGCCCGAGGCTTGGGCGGCGACTTTCTTCAGCAACGGGCCGAACTCCGAGCCCCAGAGTCCGATCAGGGCACGCTTGCTCTCGAAACCGGCTTCGCCCCTGTCGCTGACCGTGTAGACCTTGGGGCTGATCCGATAGTCATTTGTTCCCGGGATCGGGACGATCTTCACCTTCACCCGGATCGTCTGCGGATCGCCGTAGCTTCCCCAGAGGACATTGGCGAGTTGGTTGGAGTTCTTGTCAAAGGAAACGGAACTGATGCCGTCACCTCCGAAGGCCGGACTGTAACCGTATCGGGGGAAGACATTTTGAGCCGCCGCGATGATGGCGGCCGGGTTGGAGTTGCTCACCGTGACCGACCCGATCCCGCCCGATTTTTCAACAGGGGTGGTAAGGCATCCGGAGAGCAGAATGCAGGCAAGTGCCGTTAGGCTGAGAGGAAGCATTCTCGCGCAGCCGTAACGGATGCGAAGCAACGGCCGGGCAAGCAACCGCAGAGCCGCAGAGGATTTCAGAATGAGGGAATCAATCATGGGGTTGATGGGTGTTTCGGAGGAGGGGAATGGAAATTTCCAATAAGATGTAACGGATTCCTCCAAAGAAGACATCTATGAAGCCATCGCACGGCTTTTTTCTCTGCGCCTCTGAGTCTCTGCGCGAAAAAATCTGTTTCGGTCAGCTTTTGATAGCAACAGGTGACCCGCCCGCCGGGCGCTCGGCGCGCAGCTTGGTCACGGTGTGGCTGATGATCTCAAGGGCACGGTCGATGTCGGCATCCGTCGTGGTGCGGCCCAGCGAGAAGCGGAGGCTGGCGCGTGCCTCGTCACGGGTCACCCCCATGGCGGTGAGGACATGAGAGGGATTGATCGATCCGCTGCTGCAGGCCGATCCGGCGGAACAGCAGAGCCCCTCCTTGTCGAAGAGCAGGAGTGCCGTCTCGGCCTCGATTCCGGTGAAGCTGAGGTTGCTGGTATTTGGGAGACGGGGCTCGTCGGTCCCGTTGCGACGGACTCCGTCGATGGTTGTAAGGATTGTCTTCTCGAACCGGTCGCGCAGGCTTCCGATCCGTTCAGCCGAGGCGAGGAGGTGGGCCTGTGCCAGCTCCGCGGCTTTCCCGAAGGCCACGATGGAGGCCACGTTCTGAGTGCCCCCACGCTTGCTCTCTTCCTGGCTGCCGCGCAGCAGGGGAGTGTAGCGGGCGCGGCGGTTCACATAGAGCGCACCGACTCCCTTGGGGGCGTATAGCTTGTGGGCGGAGAGGGAGACATACTGGACGCCGAGTTCGGAGAGATTGATCGGGACTTTGCCGGCGGCCTGCACGGCGTCGAGGTGCAGGGGTACCTTTTTCCGGGCCGCGATGGCGGCGATCTCCTCGACGGGAAAAATCACGCCGGTCTCGTTGTTGGCCCAGAGCAGGGAGATGACCGCCGTCTCGGAGGTGATGGCCGCCTCCAGCCTGTCCGGATCCAGGAGTCCATCCTTGTCGACCGGGAGCCAGGTAATCTCGTAGCCGCGTGTGGCCAGATGCTCGCAGAGCTTGATGGTGGCGCTGTGCTCGACCGTCGAGGTGATGATGTGGCGCTTGTCAGGATCAATCGCGAGGGCCGAGAGGATCGCGGTGTTGGTCGCCTCGGTGCCGCAGCTGTTGAAGATGATCTCGGAGGGTTGAGCTCCGACAAGGGAGGCGACCTGTTCCCGTGCCTTGGCCAGTGCCGCGGCGGCACGACGGCCGAGCGAATAGACGCTGGAGGGATTGCCAAACTCGTTTTCCAACCACGGAAGCATGGCGTCGCGCACCGCGGGATCGATCGGGGTGGTGGCGTTGTGGTCGAGGTAGAGCAGGTCGGACATGGCTAAGGGCAGGAATACTAAAAACAGAGGAACCCCTCTGGCAATGCGTGGTTGCGTCTATGACGCAATCAGAGGCTTTTAGGCTGAAGGCTGTTAGGAAGAATGCGAAGAAACCGGCGGCTAAGATTCCGAACCTTCAGTCTTCGGTCGCCTTTCAGCGAATGGCGACTTCGGGTTTCCTGGGGGGAAGGGGCTTGGCGGGGGTGCCGGAGCCTCGGGGCGGCGGTTCCACCTCGGGAAGATTCCCCCCGTCATCGCCGGGATCCTTTTCATGGGGATCGTAGAAATGATCAAGGGCGATGAAGAGAGCCTTGGAGTGGCGTGCGAAGAGCAGATTAAAGAGGACAATGGGAGTGAGGACCGCGGCAAGCAGGATCCTGATCGGCGGGTGGACGGTGAACTCGAGAATAAGATAGATCAGGATGCCGAGGATGCTTCCGGCGCCGTAGTTGATCATCCAGACCGAGGCGAGGAAGTACCCCGGCTCCCTTTCGTAAGGGTAGCCGCATCGATGGCAGCCATCGAGTGGAGTGAACCAGTCGCGAAGCATGCGTGTCCGCGCCACGGGCGTGAAGATCGGGGTCTTCCCGCAGACCGGGCAGCGCAGGAGCATCGCGCGGCCGAGGTATCGGAGGAATTTCCGCATTCCCTCTTCAGTCCCGTGGTCGCTCACTGGGAAGATCCTCTAGTTGCAACGCTAATTCAGCGTGTCCAGCGTCCGTTGCTGTTGCCCAGCTTCGGATGCCATCCCGGCTCATCGCTCCCGGAGTAGTCGGTGGTGCCGACGGCGCCGATCATCGGCTGGCCGATGGCCCGCTTCCAGAGAGCACTCATGCTCTCACCGGTGTGACATCCCCAGCTCTTGATGAAAGCGCGCGGGGTGAAAATGCCGCGGTTGATCAGGCCGATTTCCTTCTCGTGGAGCCAGACTTTCGATCCGCTGTCGACCTCGTTGCTGTAGTCGAACATGAAACAGGCCCTGTTGGAGTGGCCGTAATACTCGAGATTGGCGATTTTGCAGGTCGCGCGCGGATGTTGCGAGGTCCCGCCGTTCAGGTAGTCGAGGAGCTGTTTCTGGGTGCTGAAGTAGACGAGGTTCACCTTGTACTTCTCCTGGACGGTGCGGATGTTGTTGATCAGATCCTGCTTCTCCTGGCGGGCGCCCCGGCGGACGTATCCGGGCTTGTAGACCATCCAGGTCACGAGGGCGTCGTCACCGTGGCGTTCCCGAAGCTCCCCGAGCCTGATCCGGGCCGCGCGGACGAAGTTCGCCCACCAGTGGTCGTGGGGAACCTTCTTGAATTTCTCCCACTCGATGAGTGAAGGGCCTCCGGAGATGACGATATACTCGTTGCCGCTGCCCTGCTGCGCACGGAGCGGGATCGTGGAGGCGAGGCAGCTGAGAATCAGGAGCAGGGTGAGAAGGCCTGTGCGTTTCATGATGTTTTCACTTATTCATCGCCACGACGCATTCGATCTCGACATCGAACTCACCGGGAAGCTGCGCCCCGACGGTGGCGCGCGCGGGGGGATGATCGCCGCCGAAATACTCGGCGTAGACGGCATTCATCTCCTTGAAGTTCTCCTGAGTCATGACAGCCAGATAGACACGGCAGGAGACGGTGTCGGCCAGGCTTCCTCCAGCCTCCGTGACGATCCTACGGATATTTTCCAGAACAAGGCGTGTCTGCTCGGCGATCGTACCGCGCTCGATCTTGCCGGTGGCAGGATCCCAGGGAGTCATCCCTGAGACAAAGAGAAGGGGAGCCGCTGTCTGAACCGCCAATGAGTAGGGGCCGAGAGCGGGAGGGCATCCGGGAATCGTGCGGTGGGTCGTCTTCATGAGCAAAAGGTAGAATGAAGAATGAAAAATGAAGAAGGCAAAACAAGCGGAGGTCGATTTTCCCCTGCGGTCATCCTGACTTACCCCTTGGACTCTTCTCTCTTCTTGATTCTGGCCCCGGTGGGGGAGGTCTTTCGCGGGCGTCGGGCTGTGGCACCCCCCTTGGAGTCTACGGCTTTTCCGGATGAAGTTCCTGTCTTGGCGGTGGCGGTGATGACCGAGAAGCGCGAGAACTTCATCGCCTTGGGTTTGGGCTTGGGCGGTGCCGGGGCTCTCTTGGGCTTGGGCGCGGCAAGGGCCTTGCGGAGCATTTCAAGATCCTCCTTGCGGAGATCCCTGTAGCTTCCGGGCTTCACCCCCCGCAGGGTCAGGGGACCGAGACGGGTGCGGACGAGGCGTTGCACCTTGAAGCCAAGCTGGCCCAGCATCACGCGGATCTGGCGCTTGAGACCCTGATGAAGGACTATCTGGATCTTGTTGTGCCCGAGGGCGCGCACCGACTCGACTCTGGCCACGGATCCCTCGATCCAGGTGCCACGCTTGAGGGCGGCCGCATCACGCTCCGAGAAGGGTTTGTCGAGGATGACCTCGTATTCCTTGTCGATGCCCTTGGAGGGGTGCATCAGGTCCTGGGCCAGGATCCCGTCATTGGTCAGCAGGAGCAGTCCTTCGCTCTCCTTGTCGAGGCGTCCGACATGGAAGAGGTGCCCGGTGTCGGTGGGAAGAAGGTCGAAGATCGTCCGCTCGGCATGGCGGTCGCTCCGCGTGGTGGTGTAGCCGGCCGGTTTGTTGAGCAGGATCGTTCTCGGGGCAAAGGCATGCACAAGCCGTCCGCTCACCCTCACATCATCGCTGTCGGTGATCCTGGTGGAGAGTTCCCTGCAGATGGAGCCGTTCACCGAAACGCTTCCCTTGAGGATCAGTTCCTCGCAGGAGCGACGGGAACCGAGCCCGGCCGCCGCCAGAAAACGATTCAGGCGCAACCCCGCGGATCCGGGAGTGCGCCTGTCTGTGGACGGATCCTGAAGGGGACCGCCTGTTGGAAGATCTCCGGAAATCAGGATTAATCTTCGGGCTTGGTCTTGGGCAGGCCGATCACTCGCTGACCGGGCTTGAACTGACCGCGCTTCTTGAGAAGTTCAACGCGCTCGAAGCGCTTCAGCACACTGCGCTTGGCGGCAATGGTGCTCGTTCCTTTAAGGCTGGGATGCTGACTCATGGGTCGGGCACTATGGGCTTTGGAATGTGAAAAGGCAAAAGAAAAGTTAAAGTGAAAATGAAGAGGGGATATGGGCTTCAGGCGGTGAATTGAAAACTCAATCCCGATCCCCTATAGCCTATTCCCGATCCTCCTATTCAGTCTAAACCAGCCCCAACTTCATGCGGCCGGCCTCGCTGATCATGCTCTGGTTCCATGGCGGATCCCAGACGAGTTCGACTTCTGCCTCGTCGACCCCTTCGAGGGTCAGGATCTTGCCGCGGGCATCGGCGGCGATGGTGGGGCCCATGCCGCAACCGGGGGCGGTCAGGGTCATTTTGACGTGGGCCTTGGTGCCGCCCCCCTCGGGATGCTGGAGTTGGCACTCGTAGATCAGTCCGAGATCAACCACGTTCACGGGAATCTCAGGATCGAAGACGGTCTTAAGCTGATTCCAGACAGCCTCCTCGAGGGAGCCCTCGACGGGGGTCTTGGCCACGGGGGCAGCAGCCTCCAGACCGAGAGCATCGGCATCCTTCTCGTCGATGCGGGCGAGGCCACCGGGGGTGGCGACGGTGTAGGTGCCGCCCAGGGATTGGGTGACCATCACCTTGGTGCCGGCGGGAAGCTGGAGCGGATTGCCGCTGGGGATCTGGATCGCGTCGGTATCGCGCTTGAGGACGATTTCTTGGTTCGGGTGCATGGAAGTGGGAGAAAGTTAAAAGGGAAAAGGTAAAATGTAAAAGGAGAACAGGTCAGGAGATACCCGTGGTTTACTCACAGACGCTCCAAGTCTTATTTCCTCCCGGAGCTCAAAGGAGAGTGATTTTCACTTTTCCGGCAGGAGTGATCTGGTCGGCCAGCGTGGGCCCTGACGGGATGGCTGTGGGAGTAGGTTTTGCCGCTGTGGGATCGAGGGCGGACTTCAGGGCATCCTCGACGAGTTGGGCGCAATGGATCTTCATCGGGGGGAGGGGGCCGAGCGGTGAGGAGAGTTGTTCACCCGACATGGCAAGGGCCTCTCCAGCGGTCTTTCCCTTGATCATCTCGGTGGCGACACTCGCCACGGCGATCGCGGTCTGGCAACCGAAGGTCTGGAAGGAGGCGCGGTCGATTACCTTGCGGCCATTCTCCTCCTTGAACTTCACCCACATGCGGAGCATGTCACCGCAGTCACTCCGACCCACGGTGCCGACAGCATCTGCCGACTCCATCTCTCCGAGGTTTTTCGGGTTGCGGGCGGCTTCCTCGATCTTGATCAGTTGGTCGTCACTCATGGGGTGGGGGATAGGGAATAGGTGATGAGGGGTAGGAGCTAGGAGCTGGGAGCTAGTAGTCAGGAGTTGGGCGATAAACGATCGGTGCGGAAAAATGTTGGAAAGTGAAAAGAGGTCACCAAGCAGACCTCGGTCATTTATCATTCTTCATTTTTCCTTCTGCATTTGAATCAGGCCGCTTCAGTCGTGTAGCGAGGGAGTGTGGGATCGGCCTGTGAGGAGTAGGCGTCGATGCCTCCCTTGAGCCCCTTCACTGCGGTGAATCCGTGGCCCGCGAAGTAGGCGGCGGCATCAAGGACACGGCCGCCGGTGTGATCGATCAGGAAGATCTCTGTCTCCTTGGGCCAGTTCATCGCCTCCTGCATGATCTCCTGGGTCATGAATCGGCTGCCGGGGATCGAGACCGCCTCGAATTCCTCGCGGGTCCTGATGTCGAGCAGTCGGCTGCCGGGATCCTTCAGCCGTGAATGAAGGTCGATGGGAGAAATCAGGAGCGCCTCATCCTTGAGATGGCCCTCGCGGATCTCTCCCAGGACGATTGCGGGATCGAGTGCGCCGTTCCGCGCGCAGATCTGGGCGAGTGTTTCGGCAGGGGAAAATCCGCAACTGCTGCATCCGCCGATATGATGGAGTTGGAAAAGCGTGCGTCGTGCTCCGGGGAAAATCCCGAGGAGTTCCTCCATCGTGAGATCGGGAGTCGGTTCAATGGGCGCCGTGGTCATGAGAATAGAGTAACCCAAAGATTTTTAATCTGGAAAACAGGAAAGCAGGAAAAGGCGCCTGGGAAGGCGGCTTAGGGAATTCCCTAGTCATTCGAGGCCATAGCCGAGAAGTCCGATCCCGCTTTGCGGGATCGGATGCCTGATCGGGGACGATCGGCAGACAAATCCGCAAGGATCAAAAACTTCGGTTGGGGGGTGAATTTATCGGCTCGCGGTGAGGGGAGGGGGCATACTAGGGTTTGGCCCGCATGAGTATTCAGAAGCCAAGACCAGCCAGGGCAATGTACGAGGGGCGGTGGATTTTCCTGATCCTGATCGCCGGTGTGATCCTTGCGACCGCCTTCGGATTCTTCTTCCTGACTTTGCCGATCACGGCACTGATCCTTTTCTGTCTCTGGTTCTTCCGTGAGCCCTATCGGAAGCCCCCTTCGGATCCGGCCCTCGCAGTCTCACCGGCCGATGGAACCGTCACGCTGGTTGACGAGGTGGTGGAGGAGCAGTTCTTCAATTGCCGTATGAAGCGGGTCTCGATCTTTCTCTCCGTCTTCGATGTCCATGTGAACCGTACGCCGATCGCCGGGGAGGTTCTCTTCACCGAGGGGCGCGGCGGCCTCTATCTCGATGCCAGGAAGCCCGAGGCATCCGTGCTCAACGAGAGTCTTTTCTGGGTCTTCGGTCCGAAGGAAAACCCATCGCGCGAAGTGGGAGTCAAGCAGATCACCGGCGCCATAGCCCGCCGGATCGTCCCTTGGGCCCGGGTCGGTGAGTTGATGGAGCGCGGCGAGCGCTTCGGGATGATCCGCTTCGGATCGCGCACCGATCTCTACCTCCCTCTTGATTCAGAGATCCTTGTCTCCACGGGAGAAAAGGTGAAGGGCGGTGAGACCGCGATCGCGCGAATGGCTCTTTGAAATGAAAGGGCAAAGTCGAGGGTCGAGGGCTAGCCCTCAGTCCCGCCTCAAGATTCAGCGACTAAAAGCCTAGAGTCTTAACACCTAGAGCCTATTCTGATCCCAACAGCCTTCAGCCTTCAGCCTAAGCTCCTAGCTCCCATCCCCAATGACCAGCCCCCACGAGCCGAAAATTTACCTTTTGCCGAACCTGATGACGGCGGGGAATCTCTTCTGCGGTTTCGCTGCCGTGCTGAAGATCATCGAGGGGGCCCTGCTCAACAACGGCGGGGAATCGGCGATCCATTCCTACCACACCGCCTTGGCCTTCATTCTCGGTGCCTGCGTTTTTGATCTGCTCGACGGCCGCGTGGCCCGTCTCGGCGGGTACGAGAGTCCGTTCGGGCGGGAATTCGACTCGCTGGCCGATGTGGTTTCCTTCGGACTGGCTCCGGCCCTGATGGTCTGGCAGATCGTTCTTCAGGATTTTCACAAGACCGGCTGGGTCATCGCCTTCGTCTACCTCCTCTGCGGTACCCTCCGCCTCGCCCGCTTCAACTGCATCGCTGCTTCCTCCACCGATGCCCATGAGGCCAAGGAGCACTCCAAGGAATTCGTCGGATTCCCCATCCCCGCAGCCGCCGGTCTGATTGCCTCGCTGACGCTGTTCATGCTCTGGCTCGAGGAAGGTGAGCGCACGATCGGCCGCTGGAAGTTCGCCCTACCCGCGCTTCTGCTCTTCCTCTCCTTCATGATGTTCAGCAAGGTGCGCTACCCCAGTTTCAAGGGGCTGAACATGCGCACGCAGCGCTCCCTGCCGCGTTTCCTGCTGATCATCGTGGTACTGGCCTTTGCCGGGCTGAACTACGAGTGGATGCCCGCCGTTCTCTTTGTCCTCTTCCTGACTTACGGATTTATACGGCCTCTTCTCTCCAGGCCATTGCGCCAGGGGATCGAGGATGAGGAGCACAAGGAATAGCGTTGCCGTGAATCTTCCCAACAAACTCACGCTCGGTAGGCTGGTTCTGACGGCATTCTTCGTCGCCTTCCTTTCCAGCAGCACCCACTGGGGCGATGCGGTCGCACTAATGCTCTTTGTGATCGCCTCGGCGACCGACTGGCTCGACGGTTATCTGGCGCGGAAGCTTAACCAGATGACCAATTTCGGGAAGCTCATGGATCCCCTTGCCGACAAGGTGCTGGTGGCCTCGGCGTTGGTCTGCCTCATTCCCTCCAAGGAGCATCATGTCGGCATCCCCGCCTGGGCCGTCATCATCATCATCACGAGGGAATTTCTCATCACGGGTCTCCGTCAACTCGCCGCCGGCCAGGGGGTGATTCTTCCGGCCGATCATCTCGGCAAGCACAAGACCGCCTGGCAGATCATCACGATCCTCTTCTTCCTGACACTGCTGGCCGCGGGCGACTACTTCGGCGACGAATCCCGATGGCTCCTCTTCCTGGGCCTGAAAGTGGGATCCGTCCTGATCGGCATCACGGTCTTTCTGACGATCTACTCGGGTCTGGCTTATCTCTGGAAGAACCGGAGCCTGTTGAAGTAGGGGTACCTGCCGGCAGAGAACTCGGTTGCCAATCCCCCTCCGCGGGAGATAGGGTCTTCGACTCTTTCAAGATCAAATACCACCCTGATTTCCACCAATTATGAGCACCAACCAAAGTGATATCGGCCTCATCGGCCTCGCCGTCATGGGCGAGAACCTCGTCCTCAACATGGAGAGCAAGGGCTTCTCCGTCAGTGTGTTCAACCGCACCTACGCGGTGACCGAGAAGTTCGCCGAAGGCCGTGCCAAGGGTAAGAAGATCCACGCCGCCAAGACCCTTGAGGAATTCGTCGGCTCCCTCGCCCGCCCCCGCAAGGCCATGATCATGGTGAAGGCCGGCGCCCCCGTGGATGCCGTCATCGAGCAGTTGGTGCCGCTTCTCGAGAAGGGTGACATCATCATCGACGGTGGCAACAGCCTCTGGACCGACACCCAGCGCCGTGAAAAGTCCCTCAAGGAAAAGGGACTCCACTACGTCGGTGCCGGCGTCTCCGGCGGCGAGGAGGGCGCGCTCAACGGCCCCTCGATCATGCCCGGCGGCTCCGAGGAGTCCTGGAAGTCGGTCGGTCCGATCTTCCGCAAGATCGCCGCGAACGTGGAGGGGGAACCCTGCTGCCGCCACATGGGCCCCGATGGTGCCGGCCATTACGTCAAGATGGTCCACAACGGCATCGAGTACGGCGACATGCAGCTCATCTGCGAGGCCTACGCCATCCTGAAGGCCGCCATCAACCCGACCGCCGAGGAGTTTCACCGGATCTTCGCCGAGTGGAACAAGGGCGAGCTTAACAGCTACCTCATCGACATCACCGAGCAGATCTTCACCAAGAAAGACGAGGAGACCGGCAAGCCCCTCGTCGATCTCATCCTCGACAAGGCAGGCCAGAAGGGAACCGGCAAGTGGACCGTCGGCAACGCCGTCGAACACGGCGTCGTGCTCTCAACCGTCAATGCCGCTGTCGAGGCCCGCATCCTTTCCTCGATGAAGGCCAAGCGCGTCACCGCGAGCGGCATCCTCCCCGGATGGACCGCCCCCGCCTTCACCGGCGACCGCGCGCAGTTCATCAACGATGTCCGTGACGCCCTCTATGCCAGCAAGATCGTCAGCTACGCGCAGGGTCTCGACCTGCTTGGAACCGCGAGCAAGTTCTACGGCTGGAACCTGAACTTCGGTGACATCGCCACCATCTGGCGCGGCGGTTGCATCATCCGTGCAGCCTTCCTGAACCGGATCAAGGAGGCCTACGAGGCCAATCCGAACCTCGAGAACCTCATGCTCGCCCCGTTCTTCACAGAGGTGTTCGCCAAGTCGCAGGCCGGTTGGCGCCGTGCCATCGCCGCCGCCGTCGAGCGCGGCGTGGCCGCCCCCGCCTTCACCGCCAGCCTCGGCTACTACGACAGCTACCGCAGTGCGGTCCTTCCGGCCAACCTCCTGCAGGCCCAGCGGGACTTCTTCGGCGCCCACACCTACGAGCGCGTCGACAAGCCCGAGGGTGAGTTCTTCCACACGAACTGGACCGGTCACGGCGGAACCACCGCCTCGACCACCTACACCGCGTAGGCGACCCGGAACCGCCTGCACCATCGGGCGGATCAACAAATCACAAAGGGGTCGGCGAAAGCCGGCCCCTTTCTTCTGTAGGCATATTTTGGGAATCCACGCTGTTTCAAGGGGGTAAGGGGGTAGACAGAAAAAAATAATCAGGAAATCAGGAACTCAGGAAACGAACCCGAGCGGCAAGATTTTTGCCGCCTAAAACAATCAGAGGCTGAGGGGTGCAGAGACTGGTTAGGAAAAGAATCAGTGTGATCGTTTCCTGCGCTTTGGTTTTCCGGGTCGAATGCCCTCTCCACAACTTCCTGATTTCCAGATTAAAAACATCCCCTTCGCCTCCCATTTCACCTCTCGTAAGAAAGGGGCTCTGTGGTGATAGTTCAGGATCTTTGCTGATTCCCTCCATTCAAAATAGCGAAGAGCCATTTTTGTAAGGGGCATTTCCCCTTGCCCCTACCACGTCATGGCCTAGGGTTAAGTGCTGATGGATTTTCTCCGCCGAACCCTGCTTGCCGGCCTCGTGGTGCTGATGCCCGCGATGGCCCAGGCCTCCCTGTACCAGGATCTCAGGAGCAAGATCTCCGGGGATTCCGGAGCCATGACCTCTGCTGATTTCGAGAGGATGGCGATGCAGATCAGGGAGCGGGCGATCCAGCAGACGCGTCCACCTGCCGTGACCGTCCCGACGGCACCTGTCGTGGGATTCGGCAAATATCCTTGGCACCGCAACATCATGACGACGGTCTTCTGGATCGGGGAGAGGCCGACGGCTAGGAATCCCGTTCCCAATAACCGCAGCGCCTGGGACGCCAACTGGGCTCGCAACTACGGCGGCTATGACAATCCCGACCCGAGATACAGGGATCCGAGAACCTTTGCCCCACGCGGATTCGTCCCCCGGCAGAATCCCTTCTATATCGCCCTGCCCTACTGCGACGTATCCCGAGGCAACACCAAGCCGGAGGCCAAGAGTATCATCCCTTGGTTCCGCGACTGCTACGAGAAGCCCGGAAAGACCGTTCTCAAGGGACGATGGATCGCCATCCACCACGGCGGGAAGACAGCCTTTGCCCAGTGGGAGGATTGCGGTCCCTTCCGTACCGATCACTGGCAGTATGTCTTTGGCAACGAGAGGCCCCGTCCCAACCTGAACCGGGGTGCCGGTCTCGACATCTCCCCCTCCGTCCGCGACTACCTCGGCATGGGCAAGAACGACCTGTGTGACTGGAAGTTCGTGGAGGCCAACAGCGTGCCCGATGGTCCTTGGAAAAACTTCGGTGACAACAATACCTTTGCCCTGAAACGTAAGGGGGCGAATCTCTACCAGTACGACCGCAACAATGCCAGGAACGGTTCCACGATCAACGCAGCGATCCGTCCCAGCACCTCCTCCGTTCCCCTCAATGGTTCCTCCGCAGGGGTGAGGGCCTCACCGTCAGTCGGATTTTAGTAGAAGGAAGGCTGAGTCGAAAGTTGGTAGTTGGTAGTTGGGACATCAGAGGCAGGCACCATCCATCGCTACGGACAGCTACAGCCTTTTCCCTACAATTCTACGCAGGAATGCGACCGTCACGAAGAGCACTTCCAAGGCTACGAAGGCGGCCACGAGGGGGAATCCTCCCGTGCCGAATCCGTAACTGTGGAGTCCCGCGCCCAGGACGAAGTTCACACCATACCAGGCCATCAGCACCCCCAGGAAGGCGAGCACCGAGCCGACGGCCAGACCGAACCCACCCCATATTCCGCTCAGGCGTCCGTGGAGAAGGAAGAGATAGCCGATCAGGGCGATCAGGGCCCAGGTTTCCTTGGGATCCCAGTCCCAGAAGCGGCCCCAGGAGTAGTTGGCCCAGACTCCGCCGAGAATCGTGCCAGCCGCGAGGAGAAGGACACCGACCTGAAGGGTCTTGTAGAGGTAAGTGTAGAGTCTCTCCGAGGGATCCCTTCCCGCGATGATGCGTCCGAGGATGATATGGGCCACTCCGAGGGCCAGGGCAAAGGCGGCGTAGCTCAGCGTGATCGAGAGGACATGGGTGGTGAGCCAGAAATTGTCGCGCAGGACAGGGGTGAGGGGATGGATCGAGCTATCAAGGATCATCGGCTGGCTATCGGCCAGGATCAGCGAGGCCACGGCGACGGGAATCGCCCCGAGCAGGAAGGTTCCGGCGCGGTAAATGGCCTCGAAGATCAGGGCGAAGAGGATGGTTCCGAAGGCCACCCAGATCACCGACTCGTACATGTTGGTGACCGGGGGACGTCCGGCGATCAGCACGCGGGAGAGCAGTCCCGCCGCCTGCAGCAGGAACCCGCTGCCGGCAAGCACCCAGGCCAGCTGATAGGCGCGTTTTTCCCAGCTTCCCCGGGAGATCAGCAGGAGGATCCCGGCGGCGGCGTAAAGGATCCAGGCCCAGCGGAAGGGGTGGGCTTTCTGATAGGCAACCTCAAGGGTGATCCTCCACAAGGCGGGTGATGCTCCGGTTTGGGTCACCAGTCCGGTGAATTCCTCCGCGGTCCGGTCGAAGCGTTGCCGGGAGTTCTCCGACCATGCGTCGCGCAGGGCTCTGAGCGGCATCTCGTCGCCCGAAGGGGCCTGCCAGTCGGTGCCGGAGAGGGGAGGAATGACGCGGAAGGAGCCTCCGGCTAGCAGGCTCTCGAGGAGTCCCATCCGGAGTCCCACGTCGGAGGCCTCTTTCTGCAGGCCGACCAGCTTGGCACGTGGATCCCGGCGTCGGGTCTCGGCGGCCTCCGCAATCTCCCTGCCCAACTCCGCGTTGCCGGCGAGTTCATTCCAGCTGAAGAGTTTGCGGCCGGTCTCCAGTCCGAGTTGCTGTTTGAGCGGCCTGTTGGAGAGGAGGATCAACTCCCTGCCCTTCCAGTCGGCGGAGGGATCCATCCAGATCGAGGTGATGATCCCCATCGCATCCATCGGGCCGCCATCCTGAGTCAGTCGGGTCTTTCCGGAGAGCGATCGCAGCGTCTCCTCCGCAAAGACGAGATACGGTTTTCTGCGCCCTCCCTCCTGGATCACCATCGTCTCTAGGGCCGCCGGCGGGACCGAAGCCCACGCCGATGGGAGCAGGATCACCCAAAGAAGCAGCGGAAGTAGGGAGGGGAGGGTGCGGTTTGTCATGCGCGTGGACGGAGATAGAACATCATGAAGATCCCTAGGCAGATGGCGAGCGAGCCCGTCCATTTGAGGAACCAACCAGGATCATAGAGAACCTGAAGGGTGGTCTCCTTGAGATCCTGGGGATTCCACTCCGCTTGGGAGAACTTGTAGTTGAACCCCGTGATGTTGGCGAGGATCCCCCCGGGGTAGGAGGCGGGATGGTTCATCCGGATCTGCCCCTCCTTCTCCTGACCGGTCTTCAGGTTTTTAAAGAGAACGGTAGCCCGGAAATCGGAGGGGGTTTCGGTCCCCTCGTCGCGCGGAATCCGGAAGTCGGTCAGCGCAATGGAGAAGGGGATCGGCTTGAGTTCCAGACCGTAGCCCAGGCGGACCAGATCGTTCCCGATGGTCAGGGGGACCACTTCGCCCGAGGCGACCCATGCGGAGGCACCTTTCGTTCCATCCGGGCTCATCAAGCAGGCATGGAATCCCGGGACGCCCCCTTCCTGAGTGGGTATCGGGCTGGTCACGATCGTTTTCCCCGGAGCGATTTCCAGAAGTTGGAGGCGCCAGTCGGCCCATCCCAGAGGGAGTTCCTCCCCTGATTTCAGGACGCCGGACGATGTCACGGTGACGTCTCTTCCGATGCGGTAGAGCATGGTTCCGGGTTCCTTTCCGGGAAGCAGGTGGAGCCATGGTTTTTTCCCCGCCGGATCACGGGATGTCGGGGTGGCTTCCTCCGCGGAGAAGGTGATATCGGCGCGGCCGAAGAACTCATGGCTGCGAGGGGAACCTTCCCCCGTGCCAAGGGCCACGCGGAGCGACTGGCGCATCATGCCGCTGGAGAATCCGAGGAGCACCGAGGTGCCCGCACCGCGGCCATTCCCCGGAGCAAGCCGTGGTTCAGGAACGAGATGCTCGGAGACGGCATCGATTCTGATCTGGAGAGCCGTTCCGGGGACGGGGAGAAGCTTCGGCGAGTCCTCCGTGACATGAAGGAACCGGGTGTCGAGCGGGAGAAGGTAGAGGTAGCTGTCGGCGGGACTTTCCACCTGGAGGCAGCTCCGGTCAGTGATGATCTTGCGCTGGGGTTGGCCGTCGGTGCGGAGCGTGACGTTTCCCTCGAAGCCGAATTTGGAACCGATGACCGCCCCGATCAGCAGCAGGATGATGCCGTAGTGGGTGATGATGAATCCGGTGTGCTTTTTCTGCCAGGGCCAGCGGGTGAGCGTGACGGCGAAAAGGTTCACGCAGAGGAGTCCCAGCCAGGCGATGAACCACGGGGCCTTGTAGATCCATGCACGTGCCACCGCGGCATCGAAACGCGACTCCGTGAAGGTGGCCGCGGCGCAGGCGATGGCGATCGTCGCAAGAAGGAGCAGGGCCAGCTTCAACGAGCCGAGCAGATGGATCAGTCGCCAGACTGGTGAACGGCGTTGGCGCTCCGCGATCATACCCGCTCTTGAAAGCGGGCGCTTGGTCGTAGAGGCAGTAGTGCCATTGGTGCCATCTGCGGACATCCCGAAGAGCTTAGGGAGTACAAAGGGTGCTGACAACCCGCCGCCCTTTGAATTTTAATGAGGAACTCAGATGCAACGGCTGCAAAGCAATTGCCAGGCAAGCCAACTCATGAATGTTTTTGGCAACTGCTTCTTCCCCAGTATAAGAGCCCCGATTTCCGGGTTACGGCTGAGTTCCATATTTATCCCGGATTTTTTCCTTCTTCATGATGCCTTTTAACTTCCAGTATCCCCCCATGGACCAACACTTCCAGATCCTTATCAACCGGGAGTGGATAGCACCATGGGCCGACCGGCTCTTTGCCTTTGTCGCCGATTTCGGGGCCTGGGCGCCGTGGCTTCTGCTCCTTGTTGTGCTGGGGCTGGTTTTCGGAAACTTCCGCCTCCGTGCGGCCATGCTTGCCGCGGGACTTGCGGTCGGTCTGAGTGATGGCGTCGGGGTGAATCTTCTAAAGCATGCCGTCGGGCGTCCTCGGCCCAGCCAGGTGGAACCGGGGGTCCGCGTTGTCAGGTTGGGAAAAGCGCCCTCCGGATTTCCCAAGATCGCCGGTATTGTTTCCGAGCCGCCCGTGACCTTCCCCAACGGCATCGAGCCGCCCGAGGTTCCCGGAGTGCTGACCGGGGAGATGCCTGCAAACGGCCGATCCTTCCCCTCGGGCCATGCCGCCAACAACATGGCGGTGGCGACCGTGCTGCTGCTCTTTTTTCCCCGCCGGGGATGGCTCTATCTGCCGGTGGCCCTTCTGATCGCCTACTCGCGCATCTACACGGGCTCGCACTGGCCCCTTGATGTGGTGGCGGGAATGCTTCTCGGAATTGCCGGAGGCTTGATCGCCACCCGCCTGCTGCAGTTCCTCTGGCGTCGCCTCGGGCCTGTTCTCCTGCCCCGCCTTGCCGAGGCTCATCCCGAACTCATTCCATGAAAGGAAAAAACAGCAAGGCGCATCCTGTCGGTGCAAGTCGAACGGCGATGCTCATCGGCGCGGTTGCGGCCCTGACGACGCTGCGCATCTCGGTGGCCACCGACGGTGCGCTCAACGAGAACGAGGCGTTCCTCTCCCTCTGCGCGGCTCATCCGGCCGGTGCCTACATTGAGGGTGCTGCCGGTACGCCGCTGCTGTTGGCGCTTCTCAAGACTCTTGGGATCTCCGGGGTCGCGGCGCTCCGCTGGATTTCGCCGCTTGCTCTCCTGCCTCTCTCCTGGGCCGTCTGGTGGATCGGTCGTCGCGTGGCACCCCATCGTGATGCCGTGGCCCTTTGGGCCGTTCTCGGGGTGAATCTCCTTCCTCCCGTCACCCTGGCCTCACTCGTCATGAATGGAGCCATGATCACGGCCACACTACTTCTTGTTTCCGTGGTGGCAGGATGGCATGCCGCCCTCGCCCGGGGAGCGGCTGCCCTCGGGGCGTGGGCTCTCTTTGGCGTCACCCTGGCCGTGAGCACCCTCTTCTGGCAACCGGTGGGCTGGTTGCTGCCGGTTGCAGCGGCATTCCGCTTTCTGAATGAGGGAGGGAAGGGATTTCCCTGGAAGGGATTGGTTGCCGCGTTCGGACTGCTCCTGATCGGCTGGATCGCTCCCTTGGGTTGGAACGCCCGTCACGACTGGGTGGGTTGGAGCAGTGTCGCCGCCGGATTCGATGCCATCACGATCGGTTCCCGCTCCCTGTCGCTCGGCCTTCTTGTCGCTCTTTGCGGCGTGATCACCCCGTTTCTCGTGCGTCTGGCCTATGTCGCGCGCGGATGGGCTGTCGCCGTCATCCTCTTTGGAGGTGTGATGGCTTTGGGAAGCGGCTTGATGATGCTTGTCCCTTCGGTCATTCCTTCCAGCCTTCCCTCGCCGGTCGGTGTGCAGGGGATCGGTGACATTGCGGAGGAGGTTCTCTCCCTGCGCAAGGCACGTCCCAATGCCAAGAGTGAACGCTCCTTTCTGATCGCCTCCACGCCCGGGCTCGCCGCCCTGCTCGGTATCAAGATCACCATCGATTATCCGGAGCGTCCCGGCGCACCTTCGGTTTTTGCCGCGGAGTCACCCAGTCTCAACAGCTCCTATGCACTCTGGCCCTCCTATCCCGATGCCGTGGCCGCGGGTGTGGTCGACACTCTCTACACCGAGGAGAAATCAGCCAGTCCTTTCCTCGGACGGAATGCACTCTACATCACCACCGAGACCAAGGAGGAGCTGCCCCAGACAATCACCGGGGCCTTCGGTGCGGTGGGATTGCTCAAAGAGCTTCCCCTGAATTGGAACGGGCGCACGGTCACCATCCGCATTTATCAGTGCGAAGATTACCGCACTCTTTCCCTTTGATTGTTGAAGGGAACGCAATCTTGGCGGATAGCGTTGTTGGTCTGCGCTCGCAGTAGATGAACTAAAGCTTCGCTTGCCCGCCTAGCTCTCCATCCAAGCTTGCGTTCCTTGGGATGCCATTTGATTAGAGGTTTTCCCTTCGCCCGATCCGCCTTGCCATAGCATCAAAATCCCTGCGCCTTGATCAGGTTGAGAGGATCTGGAATGTCTACGTATGAAGTCACCATACACTGAATTGATGGCTCAGTTGTTTTTTTGGAGTGGTATCCTCAGTCTACCCTTGTTCGGCGTCGAAAGGGAAAGTTGCCACCACCGCTACCAAATGATTGAGCGGGGAAAACAGCTTCTCAGTTGAGGCTTCGAAGTTTGGATGCGGCAGTAGGCCGCCAAGCGAAGCTGATTCAGAATGCTATTGCCTCGCCGTCTCCCGACGGCCTCGCCCCTAAGGAACCGCTGATTAAATCGCATAGAGGCCGTTGCGGAAAGAATGGGCCGCGGGCAAGGCGGCTTCGCGGGAGCATCCCCGCAGCGGGCTGTAACCGCGAAGCCAACGAAGCCCCCGGCCTGTTA
>JBAPTI010000088.1:0-10584 GCA_049282095.1 Chthoniobacterales bacterium | reverse complement strand
AGATAACCGGCCGGGGGCTGTGTTGGCTTTGCGGTTACAGCCCACTGCGGGGATGCGCCCGCAAAGCCGCCTTGCCCGCGGCCCATTCTTCCCGCAACGGCCTCTATGCGATTTAATCAGCGGTTCCTTAGGGTGATCAGGCTCTATAGCGCCCTTCCGAAAAACACCCTGGCACAAACTCTGGGAAAACAGGTTCTGAGATCCGGTACTTCCGTGGGAGCGAATTATCGTGAAGCCAATCGATCACGATCGAGAAACGAGTTCATTGCCAAGATCGGGGATTGCCTGAAAGAACTCGATGAAACCGCATACTGGTTGGATTGCTGGTTGAATCAGACATTCTTCCGCTTCTGAAAACCAAGGAACTCAGCAGGGAATGTGATGAGCTCATCGCCATCCTGACGACGATTTCAAAGAGAATCAAGGCTTCAACCCTTCATCATTCATAATTCATCCTTCATAATTTTCCCTCCGATGCGCCGCCGTAATCCCCATAAGACTTCCGATCCCCGTCGCGATACCGAGGAGGCCATCGCCGGAGTCAGGCAGATCTATGCCGAACTGAAGGCCAATCCCCCGGAACGCAACTGCACGCTCCAGACCGAATGCTGCCGGTTTCACCTGACGGGTCGTACCCCGACACTCACGAAGGGGGAGGCCCTGACAGCCGCCAAAGCAGTGCGGGCCGCCGGTCGGAAGGAACTCCCGAAGCGGGAGGATGGAGCATGTCCGCTCCTCCACCCCTACACCTCCCGCTGCATGATCTATGAAGGCCGTCCCTTCGGCTGCAGGACTCACTTCTGCGAGGCGGCTGGCGGCCCCTACACCCGCAAGGAAGTCACCGATTGGATCCGAAGACTCGAGGAAATCGACGAACGGCTTGGAGGTGACGGGGGGCGCGACATCACCGTGGCGATCCGGGATGCGCTTGAAGACCTGAGGTAGGAATTGGAAACACTGATCTGTCGGGAATCCGGGTTCTCTGCAGATTTTTTCAAACCGGATTATGCATTAGGGACAGGGTTCCGGGAGCGGGAAAGGGGTTAAAAATGTTAGAAAGTTAAAGCGTTACAAAGTGAATCAAAACAGCCCTGATCTGATAATCGTAATGGCGAATTCAGAGAAATCATCGCGGCAGCAAGGACCGAAGAGTCAAATCAAGGGTTCCAATTCAGTCCCTTGTAACCTTTTAACGCTTCAACGTTTTTAACTACCTGAGGTCTCACCATCAGGGTGAACTATCCACACCTATTGATGCCGTTCTATTGCATAATCCGGGTACATCCTGGAAATCTTCCTTTCCCTCGCTTCCTGATTTCCTGATTTCGTGGTTTCATGATTAACTGATCCGCATGGAGAAACGACCCGGCACAGCACTCGTGATCGTCGGACATGGATCGACGACCAATCCAGATTCCAGCGAGCCGAACCACCTGCTGGCCGACTCGATCCGCTCCAAGGGGTTCTTCGACGAGGTGCTCTGCTGCTTCTGGAAGGAGGAACCCTCGATGCGCGAGGTGCTCCACTCCATCTCCTCATCTGATATCTACATCGTTCCAAACTTCATCAGCGAGGGGTACTTCACCCAGACGGTCATCCCCCGTGAACTTCAACTCGAAGGCCCCCTCACCCTGCGTGACGGAAAGCGGATCCGCTACTGCGAACCGGTCGGCAACCACGAGTCGATGACATCCGTGCTGCTCAAGCGTGCCCGGGAGACGGCTCCCGGCATTCCGACGCAGGAGACAAGTCTCCTGATCGTCGGTCACGGGACGAATCTCAACGACAACTCGGCCAAGGCGGCCAAGAAACAGGTGGCACTGCTAGCCGCGCTCGGCCTCTACGCCGAAGTCCTTCCCACCTACATGGAGGAGGCCCCGCTCGTGAGCGACTGGGCGACGATGACAACCCAGAACAACGTCGTGGTGATCCCCTTCTTCATCAGTGACGGACTGCACAGCTATCAGGACATCCCTGTCCTGCTCGGCATCCGGGAGGAAGTCGGGCCTGCAGCAAGTCAGTCGGAAGTCTTCCAGACAAATCCTCATCACCTGCACGGTAAGAATCTCTACTACGGAAGCGCTATCGGCACCGACCCGATGATGGAACATGTCATTCTCGATCAGGTTGCGGCCTTTGATGCCACCGCCCACGTGAGCGAATCATGAGGCTCCTTGCCGGAATCCTTGCAGCACTGCTTGCAGCAGCCCCGCTGCACGCCTCCGTCAATCGAGCAGAGGCCCCGGCAGCACATCCCTATCCAACCGGCGATCAAGCCGCCGCGATCGAACGACGGGTGGAGCATTTGCTTGGTAAACTCACGGAAGAGGAAAAGATCAGCCTCCTTGCCGGTGACGGCAACGACGGCATGTCGACGATCGCCATTCCCCGACTCGGCATCCCGAAGCTCGTCATGGCCGACGGCCCCCAAGGGGTGCGTGCCCACGGTCCCGCCTGCTCTTTCCCGAGCGGGATCGCCCTTGCGGCCACATGGGATCCGAAGCTCGCCTTCCTTTACGGCGAGGCGTTGGGCCGTGAAGCCCGTGCCCGTGGCATCCATATCCAGCTCGGCCCGGGGGTGAACATCGCACGCACACCGCTCAACGGTCGCAACTTCGAGTATTTCGGAGAGGATCCCTTCCTGACCGGAAAGCTCTCATCGGAATGGATCCGCGGGCTCCAGAGCCAGGGAGTCGCGGCAACGGTGAAGCACTATGTCGGCAACGACACCGAATGGAGACGCATGGAGATCGAGTCGGTCATGAACGAGCAGACACTTCGTGAGATCTATCTTCATCCCTTCCTCAAGGCAGTGGAGAGCGGTGGAGTCTGGTCGGTGATGTCGGCCTACAACAAGCTCAACGGTTTTCCCAGCACCTCCAACAAGCAGTTGCAGGAGGAGATCCTCAAAAAGGAATGGGGATTCCCCGGGCTTGTGATGTCGGATTGGTGGGCGACAGACTCCGTGGACTCGATTGCCAGGGGACTCGACCTGGAAATGCCGATGGCCTACCGCGTGACCAAGGAAAGCGTCACCAAGGCACTGCGGGAGGGACGGCTCTCGAACGAGCGGATCGACGACGCGGTCCGCAGGCTGCTGCGCATGGCTGTCTCGATGGGATTCCTCGACAGGCAACAGCTCAGGAAGGACCTGCCTCTCGATTCCCCGGCCAACTCTGCCCTTGCCCTCGAAGTGGCGACCAAGTCGATCGTTCTGCTCAAGAATGATCCCGTGCTCCTTCCGCTCGACAAGGCAAAGATGCATCGCGTGGTTGTCTATGGTCCCAATGCCCAGGACACCCCGGCCGTGGGTGGAGGAAGCGGCGGAGTCACCCCGTTCAGGAAGGTCAGCTTTCTGGAGGGAATCCGCAAGGCCCTGCCTGAGGGAACGGAGGTCTTCTACGCGCCGATCCGGGCCAAGAAGCCCTTCTCGGTCTTCGACTTCCTCGAATACGGAAAGCCGGTTCCCATCCCGCCGAGGATCACCGGCATCAGGAAGATGACGAGCATCGACCAACCCAATTTCACCAGGGTCACCACCTCGACGGAACGGACGATCGGAATCTCATGGGGAAAGAACTCCCCCCCCGAGGATGTCCCCAAGGGGCGCGAGGCACGGATCACATGGGATGCCGAAATCGAGGTTCCACAGGGTGGGATCTACGAACTCATCGCCGAGGGACATCCGGAGATCCGCCTCGGAGACCGCGAACTCGGTAATCCCGACAGCTATGTCATGACCCTTGAACAAGGGAGTCGCATTCCCCTGAAAATCACCGCCAGCGAGGTGGGGCGCGGGAGCGGCAGGGTCTCCGTGAAGATCATTCCCGTGGCCGAGGAGGCGACCGGAACATTCCCGGCCAAGAGTGCCGATGCCGCCGTGGTCTGCGTAGGCCTGACACCGGAGGTCGAGGGAGAGGGATTCGACCGGGGGTTTGCCCTTCCGATCAGCCAGCAACTTCTCATCAAGCAGGTCTGCGAAGCCAATCCCCGCACCATCGTCGTCTTGAGCGGCGGGGCTGGCGTCGATATGCGCCCGTGGATCGGCAAGGTGCCCGCGGTGCTTCAGACATGGTATCTCGGACAGGAAGCGGGGACGGCCCTCGCCTCGGTGCTCTTCGGTGATGCCAATCCCTCGGGTCACCTTCCCTGCACCTTTGACCGAACGATCGATGAGAACCCCGCATTCCGCCATTACCCGGGAACTTTCCCGGAAGGTAAGGATTGGCCCGTGGTGGACTACCATGAGGGCATCTTCTACGGCTACCGTGGCTATGACCGCATGGGAAAGACTCCTCTTTTCCCCTTCGGATACGGGTTGAGCTACACATCATTCGAGCTTTCGGGAATGGAAGCATCTGTCTCGGGTGACGGCCTCCAAGTCACCGTCATCGTGAAGAATACCGGGAACCGGCAGGGCGCCGCGGTTCTCCAGCTGTATCTGGGGCTTCCCGAGGAAGAAACTCAGCGCCCGCTGCGTCAACTCTGCGGGTTCCAGCGCATGGAACTCAAGCCGGGCGAATCATCCAAAGCCACGATTCAGGTTCCAACCGAGGCTCTCCGTTACTGGCACCCCGACCAGAAACAATGGGTCCCACCTTCGGGAAGCATTCGACTGGATCTCGGCCTCTCGGAAAGGGATATCCGTCAGTCAGTTACACTCCCGCCCCTTGCCAAGACCAATACCGAATCTGCGGGGGTTGCCCTTCCACTGGTGATGCCTTAGGTTGAAGTCAGGAATCGCGCATCGATTCCCGACATTATGGCAGAGCTACGCGTCCAATCAGGGGCTGTCATCGCCCTAAGGCTCTTTGATATCGCCTATTCGATCGACCTGAAACGAATCGAATCACTCTGGTCACAGCGTGGCAGGGGAGCGGCAGTCAGGAGCAGTCTGATCTCGGCTCCTGCCAAGGCGATCAGCTTCGAGGTTCCTCCCGTCCACATCTCCCTCGATCCGCTGACACTCACGGTGGGGAACACTCCCCTCTCCTGCCCCGTGACCGCGCGCCTGTATGATTTCGGCGTGGCCTCCCTCTCGATTAGAGTCCCGGCGACCGGAATGAGTTGGGAGGAATTTACGGACTTCACCAACGAGGTAGATCGGTTGATCGGTGCAGCATCCGAGGGGAGTCCTTGGCGTCACATCCTCGATCGACTCCGCACAGATCTGGGATCCGCACTGCAAAGACCCACCAGCAGCCTTCTCCAGGAGGATCATCTGATCGCGGTGGTGGATCAATGGAGCGAGCCGGTCATCGGTGCGGATCTTGCCGGGAGGATCGACCTCGTCCCCATCCTTACGGGTGAACAGAGAAATCTCTCCGCAAAAGCACGCGCGGACCTACTTCGCCAGAGCTTCTCCTACTATGACGATGACCTGGTCGTCGTGACCTGGGACAGGGCCTTCATCCATGAACCACGCAACGATTCCGACGTGGCCGACATCATCGAGGTGGCCAACGCCCAGTTACTCGAGTTCCGCTATTACGACCAACTGCTCAACGATGAACTCCCGCGGATGTACGAACTCGTGAGGAAGGCGCGCCTGACAAGGAACATTCTCTCATCCCGCAGGTTTGCCAACCTCGCGCGCAAACTTCATACACTGGTGGCGGAAGTGACGGAGTTGACCGAAAAGGCCGAGAATGTGCTCCAGGTCACCGGGGACGTTTATCTGGCACGAATCTATCAGGCCACGCTGGAAAACCTGCGCGTGCCTGCAGTCAGTGCGGCTGTCGGGAAGAAACTCGACATCATCCGTGACACATACTCCGCCCTCCACGGGGAGGCATCAGGCGCTCGCTCGGAACTACTGGAGCTCGCCATCATCCTTCTCATCGTGATCGAGATCGTGATCATGTTGGTCGGAGGGCGGGAGTGATTGCTTCAGTCAGTGAGCATCGGCATTGCCGAAAGTCACTGACTTGAAGTTAAAGCGTTAAAAGGTTAAAAAGTTGAAGGGTTGAATCCAGAATTTTGCAATGGAATCCAGACAACAGGTCTGGTGTGTTCACCAAGATGGTGAAGACGATGCAAGGGAGGGAGAACCACGAAAAACGCGAAAGTCACGAAATGCCGAGGGGTGAGAGAAGGGAAAATTGAGTCCAATGACTTCCTTCATTTCGTGCTCTTCGTGTGTTTCGTGGTTCCTTCGGTATTCAATACAGACCCGCCTGCCAATTTCCCTCCATTCCTGTTTTCCTGATTTCCTGATAAAATTCTTTGCAAACCACCTTCTAATGCAATTTTTAGGTTAAACAGTGGCTCAAAACGGTCCTGATCTGAGAATCGAGATGGCGAATTCAGAGAACTCGTTGCAGCACGGACCGAATATTCGAATAAAGCATTCCTATTCCACCACTTGTAACCCTTGTAACGCTTTTAACACTGTAACGTTTTAACCCCGGGATGACTCACCATCCGGCTGACCTTTCTAACCTTTTGTTGGCCCTTTATTCCATGATTTGGGTTGAAGAAAGCAGATCAGGCGGCCGATGAGGCAAGTGGGGAAGCGGGGGTCTGCAGATAGCTCCAGCCGACACCACCGCCTGAGGAGTTGGAGGGACCGGATGTAGCATCGGGATGAATCTCGATGAGGCCGACTCCGGGTGCTGTCGTCCCGTTGGGTCCCCTCCACCACTTACCGCAGACAGCTCCTCCGGTGATGCACGGGATCCCGTCCAGTTCGAGACGCTCGTTCGTGTGGACATGACCCTGAAGGATCAGCGCCAAGGGACGGTTTTTAAGTTTCTCAAGAACGGCTTGGGAATTGAGCACGCGGACCCGCCCAGGTGCGGGCCCTATCATGGAACCGAAGTTCTCCATGACCGATGTCCTGAAGGGGATGTGCGTGCAAAGAATGATCGATTGATCCTTGGGAATCGTCGCCAACTCCCTGTCGAGCCAGAGAAGTTGGGCGGCATCGATCCACCCGCGGTATGGATTTGCTCCTCCCACGACCTTGACGGAATCGAGCATCAGGAAGCGGTAGCCGTGAAAGGAAAACGATCGATAGGTCTTCTCAAGGCCAAAGTAACGGCGCCACCGCCATCGGGGATCATGGGGAGACGGAGACCCATCGCGCTGAAGCGGCTCGTAGAAATCATGATTTCCTATGAGGGGCTCCATCCTCTGCCTGAGTGACCGGAGGAATCGGTCGGCGATCAACCAGCGCCGATCAATGGTCTTCCCCGGATCATAGAAGCCCCCGTGGACAAAATCCCCGCCGCCGATGATCAGGTCGGGCTTGAGGGAGTTCATCAGATCGGCAGTGCGGGCCAGAGCGCCCGGCGCATCATGCTCCGCCATTGCGTGGCAATCGGTGAGAAAACCGAGTCGGAGCGGACGAAGATCCTTGGGCAACACCACCCCGGCCAGAACCTTGGGAAGGATGAGTTGGGAGGCAAAGAATGCCCCGAGTCCCGTCATGAATTCACGGCGACTGACACCGGCCACAACGGGATGATTCATTGGACTCCCAGGAGCCGTTTCATGCACCGAGTCCGATCCAGAATGAGGGTTTCTGCTCGGGTGTGCGCCTGTCGGTGGAAAGTCGTTTTTCAAGCCAACCCGTCAGTCGCACAAAAGGAAGCCCGATCAAGAGGTAAATGGCGGCGATCAGGAGTCCCGTCCCGAAATAATCAAAGGTCTGGGTGGCGATACGCGTGTAGGCGCCCGTCAGGTCGATCAACGTGACGGCAGAAACAAGCGAGGAGTCCTTCAGAAGGGATATGAAGTCATTGGTCACCGGCGGAAGGACTAGACGGAAGGCCTGCGGCACCACGACATGACGAAGTCCCTGACGGTGGGTCATTCCCAGCGCACGGGCGGCCTCCATCTGACCCTTCGGAATCGCCAGCAGACCGGCACGGTAGTTCTCGGCCTCGTAGGCGGCGTAGTTCAGGCCGAGACCGAGCATTCCGGCCACAAAGGGTTCTAGTTTGATCCCGATGTAGGGAAGTCCGTAGAAGAGGATCAGCAACTGGACGAGCAGCGGTGTGCCGCGGACGATTTCGATGTAGAGGATGGCGAGAAGCCTGAGGGGAAATGGGCCGTAGACACGTATCAGGGCAAGCAGGAAGCCGGCCGTGATAGCAAGGATCATGCTCAGGATCGAGATTTCCAGAGTCATCACGCATCCCTGGAGAATCAGCGGCCAGTACACGAAGTAACGCTTAAGGCGCGCCACGATCCCTCCATCCTGGTCGAACTGCGCGGCGAATGACTGGTACTCGGTGTCGGGAAGGGAAGGGTCGGCGCTCTGCTTTAGGGTAGCCGCCATGGTCGGTGTCCAGAGTCCCCAACGGGAGAGGATGTCGCGGAGTTCGCCACTGGAAGCCATCTCCTTAAGGGCGGCATTGATCTGCTGCACAAGCTCGGGACGGCTGCGCGAGACGGCAATTCCGTAAGTGATCTTGCCGAAGGGAGGGCCGGTGAACTCGAGCCCGGCATTGGGCCCCGCGTAATACTTGGCGATGGGAAAATCAAGGAGCACTCCGTAGAGGCGGCCGTTCATCACGTCGTTGTAGGCGTTGATCTCCTCCGCATAACTCTTCACCACGACATTCGGCGTCTCTTCCAGCATCCGGAGGGCGGCGGTCTGCTCAAGGGTTCCGATTTTGCGTCCGGAAAGCGCGGCGAGGAATGAGACAGGAGGAGTGCCCTTGGCAACCACAAGCTGCTCGAACGTGATGTAATATGGACTGCTGAACAGCACCTCCCTCCCCTTCTCCGCGGTGATCTCGATTCCGCAGATGACGCAGTCGTAGAGACCTCGACCGAGACCCGGGATCAGGCCGTCCCAACTGTTCTGGATGAACTTCGGCTCACGGCCCATGTGGCGCGCGATACCCGTGATGATCTCGTACTCGAACCCGGTCAACCGGTTGTTCTTGTCGAAGAAGGAATACGGGGCATTGCTGTCGACGGATGCAGCCCAGCGGAGTTCGCTTGTCGTTCCGCCATCGGAACCCTTTGCACCCCTGTCGGCCTTCTCGGCCGCATGCAGGGTGACAACGGGAAGGAGGAATAGCGAAAGAAGCCTTGTGATCATGCAAAACGTCGGAGGAACCTGCGCGTGCGTTCATCCTTGGGGTTGGTGAAGATCTCATCCTCGTCCGAGATCTCCACGATCTCACCCTGCTCCATGTAGATGATATAATCAGAGGCATCCTTGGCGAAACGGATCTCATGAGTGACGACGATCTGCGTCATCCCCTCGGCATCGAGTGCCTTCATGACGGAGAGAACCTCGTCGACAAGCATCGGATCAAGGGCCGAGGTTGGCTCGTCATAGAGCATCACCCTGGGATTCATCGCCAGGGCCCGGGCGATTGCGGCCCGCTGCTGCTGACCACCCGAGAGTTGGGCGGGATAACGCTTCGCGAAACCCGCCAAGCCAACCTTCTCAAGCTGGCGCAGGCCGTTTTCCTCGGCAACCTCCCGGGGTTCACCATTCACCACCAGCGGGGCGAGGATGACGTTTTCCAGGATGGTCTTGTTCGGGAAGAGGTTGAACTGCTGGAAGACCATCCCGACGCGCTGACGCAGTTCGTGGGCCAGATCGTGGAATCGAGGATCGAGCCTCCGCTCCCCCTCGGAACGTTCCAGAGTCACCCCGGCGATCCGGATCACTCCCGAATCCAAGATCTCAAGCGCATTCAGACATCGAAGCAGGGTGGATTTGCCGCATCCGCTCGGCCCAATGATCGATACCAGATCACCCTGTTCGACTTCAAAACTCACCCCCTTCAGGACGGATATGTCACCGTAGCTTTTACGGAGATTGGATACCTTAAGGATCTGTTCTGACTGCTCGCTCATGGACTGGGTTTTTTCTACTAAACGATTCCGGTGTAGGAGGAAAGTCCTGCTTCAAGAGGTCGGGTTACGTTTTTGCCACGACATTTATCCCTTTTCACCAAGCATGATCACGGCAACACCGGCCAGCACAAGAATTCCACCGCAGAGTGTGATGAAGTTCAGCTGCACCTCCCTGAAAAATAGCCAGGTGAAGAGAACCACAAAGAAGGGATAGGAGACCTCGATCAGCGACGCCAGAGTCGGGTTTCTGGCCCCCATTGCGACATAGGTAAGATAGGCTCCGAGAGCGCCGATCGCGACCGAGAAGAGAAACCATCCTACATCTCCTCTTTCCATGGCCGGAAGCTTCCACAGTGAAGAAATCCTGCCCGAGCAGAGAAGGGAGAGAGTGGCCCCCAAAAGTCCGAACAGGGTGTAGCCGAAGAAAAAAAGGAGAGGACTGAAACCCCTGTTAAGCAGCGGGCCGCTGGCGGCATAACTCATGCCCCAGCAGATCGAGGCGGCGACGGCGTAAAACAACCACATGAACGTCATTGTAAAGGGATCGGCCCGGGAATTTCAATCGAACCGGTCAATCTACGCAAATTCCCTAATTGTCTTGGTCTTGCCGATGTCATCCCCCGATGCTTTTCTTGATCCATGGCCTTGGAAACAGAGCGCAAGTTTCTGGTGATCGGAGAGGCATGGCGACCTTTGGGAAAAGCCGTTCCTTATGCCCAGGGATATCTCTCCCGGGGAACAGGGCGCACGGTACGGGTC
>JBAPTI010000087.1:0-1690 GCA_049282095.1 Chthoniobacterales bacterium | reverse complement strand
CAACCTCGTCGATGACCGCCTCGGGCGCCTCGTCGGCGAGCACCTTGGCGAGGGCCGTGTAGCCGCCGCGAGAGAGGTAGTCGTCGATCGAGGTGGGGTCGATGTAGCCGTTCTCGGCGCGCACGATGCGCGTCTGGCCGGCGTAGAAGGGCACGTCCTGCTCGAGCGCTATCGCGTCACCCGTCGCCGGGTCGCGGTAGAGCAGGCGCTCGACGACGTCGTCGCCGACCACGCTGGTCTCGACGATCTCCGCCATGTCCCTGGCCTTGAGGCGCGGGTAGAAGACGCCCTTGGGGTGGACGACGGCGATGGGGCCCTCCTGGCAGAGGCCGTGGCAGCCCGTGAGGACGACCTGGACCTTGTCGGAGAGGCCGCGCTTGGCGAGCTCCTTGGTGAGCGCGTCGCTCACGGCCGCGCGTCCGGTGGCGTTGCAGGTGGAGCCGGCGCAGACGCGGATCTTGACCGTGTCCTCGCCGCCGGTCGCGAGCTCAGGCTTGTAGGCGGTCTTGAGGGCCTTGTTGATGCGGGTCTGCCTGCTGGCGGCGGCCACGTCAGGCCTCCTTCTTGCGGAGGGTGGTGACGAGCTTGCGCGCAGCCTGCGGTGTCATGCGCGCGTGCGTGACCTCTTCGCCGACGCGGACCGCCGGGGCGAGGGCGCAGGCGCCGATGCAGTTGACCGTCTGGAGCGTGAACAGCAGGTCCGGAGTGGTGCCGCCTACCGGGACGTCGAGCGCCTGCGAGAACGCCTCGGCGACCAGAGGCGCGCCGGCGACGTGGCAGGCGGTGCCCATGCAGACGCTGATGATGTGCTTGCCGACCGGCGTGAGCCGGAACTGGGCGTAGAAGCTGGCGACGCCGAACACGCGCGAGAACGGCAGGTGCGTCTCCTCGGCGATGTTCTCGAGGGCGACGCGCGGCAGGTAGCCGTAGGCGTCCTGCGTCGCGTGCAGGGCCTCGACCAGGCCGGAGCCGGAACGGATGCCGGCGACGACCGTGTCGAAGAACTTCATGTCGATCTCGGGCACGAAGCCCGCCGGCTGCTCGCCCATGACGCAGGCGGCGTTGGCGCCGCAGCTCTCACCCGGCAGGGTGAGCAGGGCGGCGGCGCGTTCGGCCTCGACGTCGAAGGGAAGTTCCTCGAACTCGGGGCAGTAGTCGATCTCGATGCAGTCCACGGGGCAGGTACGCTCGCACAGCGTGCAGGCGTAGCACTTGTAGGCTCCGGCCTTGTCCTTGACGAGGTCGAAGAGCCCGACGCCGCGCGTCTTGTCCACGAGCTCGCGGCGCTCGAAGTCGATGCCCTTGAGGACTTCGTAGAGGGCCGAGCCACGCGGCTCGGTGGTCGTGCCGTTCCTTCTCGGCATCCGTGTCACCTCAGTCCTTACGCAGGTTCAGGTAGCGCCGCTCGGTCGTGGCGCGCTTTTAGCTCTTGGCTGTCTTCTCGAGCTCGGCGAACGCCTGCTCGATGTTGTCGGGGAAGATGTCCCGCCCGCCCAGGCCGTAGATGAACGGCAGGACCTGGGGACGCGGGTCGCAGTCGTAGAGGGCGCTCCGGACCTCGAGGAAGACCGGGCCGCCCTGGGCGCCGAACGAGTCGGCGCGGTCCATGACGCCCACGACCTTCACGTGCTGGAGCGCCTCGGCGTACGCCGCGTGCGGGAAGGGCCGGAAGGCGCGCACACGCACCATG
>JBAPTI010000086.1:0-21797 GCA_049282095.1 Chthoniobacterales bacterium | reverse complement strand
AATCCCATGAAGGCCGCTGAAGAGCATTTGCTGATTTTTGAAGGCGCGAGTGCTGGGCGATACCCGCAGCGGTCTCGCCCGAGCGAGCAACGCCACAAAAATCGACAAATGGCTTTAGCCCTGCGGGTTGCGGAGATAACCGGCCGGGGGCTGTGTTGGCTTGGCGCTTACAGCCCACTGCGGGGATGCTCGCGCCAAGCCGCCTTGCCCGCGGCCTATTCTTTCCGCAACGGCCTCTATGCGATTAAATCAGCGCTTCCCTAAGGATCCGTCCCTTGCCTGATGATTCCTCTTCCGGAAGGCTCGGGATCATTCGTACCGATTCACCTTGTAGGTGCCGGAGGGTCGTGAGTGAGACGAGGGTGATCCTGCGCGGGAATGGGATGAGCCCTTGGTTTTTCCCCGTTCCTTGGAACTCCTGCTCTTCCGGTGGAAGGACCAGGGATGATCGGGTGTGGGGAGGAGGAAGTTGGCCGACGGGGTGGGAACATTGCGCCCACCACCGTCGAGGTGTCGTCGCGCTATGATGAACTCCGTCGGCAGCCAGTAACTGCGCAGATCGCGGGTGCCCCCGGCATGGTTTACCCCGATGGTCAGATCCTTGTGGATCTCGAAATGAAGGTGGGCGGGGTACATGCCATGGTTGTTTCCGATAGTGCCGATGAGTTGACCGCGCGATACCTGCTGTCCTTCCCGCACGTTGATCCTGTCGAGATGGGCGTAGAGGGAGTCGGCGAACCTCAGTTGCCTGTTCTCGATCCAGGAATGCCTGATCACGACGACATTGCCCCATGCGACATGGATGTCGCGGGCCAGCACGACCAGGCCGTTTGCGATGGAATGGACCGGCTTCCCAAGGCTGCGGGCGCTGCTCCCGTCGGTCACAAGCCAGTCCTCGCCGAGGTGTCCGCCTGCCCGGAAACCCCGGGACTTGTAGTATCCCTCGCCGTTGGGGGGAGCCACGGGGAGGTCGAATCCGTCTGCGGTTTTGGAAATGCTCTGGGCAAGGGCGGGGCAGAGCCACCCCGTCAGAAGGATGAGGAAGGCTGTCAGCAGAGACTGGGGATTCCGTAAGAGCACGAATCAACAATTCTAGAAAACCCATAGGTCAGGTGCAATAGCCGGATGGATTCAGTTCGGGTTCAGTAATGGTTGCACCCGAGAGGTGTGCATGGTGAAGTATCGGGCACAATTTCATGGCTGCTTCTCAGAACACATCCAATCCTGCCATCCTCGCTCTGGAGGATGGTCGCGTCTTTCACGGAATCTCCATCGGGGCTTCCGGCAACTCGGTCGGCGAGATCTGCTTCAATACCTCGATGAGCGGTTATCAGGAGGTGCTCACGGATCCCTCCTACCGCGGACAGATTGTCACGATGACCTATCCCCTGATCGGCAACTACGGGACAGGCGTCGAGGATGGGGAGAGCGCCCGTCCGCAGGTCAGCGGCTTCGTAATCGAGGAACTCTCGCGCCTCGAGAGCAACTGGCGCTCCGACGAGTCCCTTCCCGGCTATCTCCGGAAGCACTCCATTCCCGCCATCGGCGGTATCGACACCAGGTCATTGACCCGTCACCTCAGGACGCAGGGGGCGATGCGCGCCTGCATCTGCACGGACGGAAGCGACGAGGCGACCGCAATCGCGAGGGCCAAGGGTGCTCCGAAGCTCGAGGAACTCGACCTGGTCGGGGAGGTCTCCACCAAGAGCGTCTATGAGTGGGACCCCGAGGGGAGGGAGAGCTTCCCGTTCGGGGCGGAGCGTCCCGAGCGTCCCTCCAAGGAGCCGCTGGTCGTTCTCTATGACTTCGGGGTGAAGCGCAATATCCTCCGCCTGCTCCGGGCGCATGGAGTCAGGGTGATGGTGGTGCCTTCGGACACGCCGGCCGAGAAGGCCTTGGAATTCAATCCCGACGGCATCTTCCTCTCCAACGGTCCCGGAGATCCGGCGGTTCTCACGGCGGCCCATGAGACAGCCCGACGTCTGGCAGAGGTGAAGCCCGTGTTCGGCATCTGCCTGGGTCATCAGATTCTCTCGCTGGCATTCGGAGCATCGACCTTCAAATTGAAATTCGGACATCGCGGCGCCAACCAACCCGTACAGGATCTGCGCTCGGGCCGTGTCCTCATCACTTCCCAGAACCATGGTTATGCGGTGAAGGAGGAGGGATTGCCACAGGATCTGGAAATCACCCATCGCCATCTCAACGATGGAACCGTTGCCGGGATCAGCCATCGCACCAAGATGGTGCGCGCGGTTCAATTCCATCCCGAAGCCTCGCCGGGCCCCCATGACTCGGCTCCGTTTTTTCAGGAGTTTGTGGAAGCGATCCGCTCCTGATTTTAATCAGGAACTCAGGAACCCAGGAAGGGTTCGGATCGGACTGGTGAGGTTTCTGTGGCGGCCTTTGTTGATTCGTTCGCCTTTCCCTCCCATGTGGTTTTCCACGGTGGGAGATACCTTACCTTGTTTTATGGCTTTTTGAGGCTGTCAGTACCCCATTTCGAATGCCATCACCGGAGATGGCTTTTATCGCATTGCTCCCTGTTTTTCCTGTTTTCCTGAGTTCCAGATTCATTATCCGGTCCCCGGCGGCACTACTCTCCCAGTTCGACGTTCCAGTAGGCGAGGTCGACGAAGTGGGTCCAGCTTGTGTCAACACCTCCGGCGAAGGTGATGTTCACAAACGGACGCCACTTGGGGCGTTTCGGTTTCCTGAGAAGCTGCATCCGGGCTTCGTGCGGGAGTCGGTTCCCCTTGCGGGTATTGCAGGTGATGCACGAGCAGACCACATTCTCCCATGTCGTCTGTCCGCCTCGGTCACGCGGCAGGACGTGATCGATGTTCAGGTCGGATCTCTCGAAGTGGTTGCCGCAATACTGGCAGGTGTTTTTATCACGCTCGAAGACATTGTGCCGCGTGAACTTCACCTCTTTTTTCGGCAGTCTGTCAAAGAGGCAGAGCACGATGATGCGCGGGACGCGGATCCTGAGCGAGATGGTCTGGAGCATCCGCGGTTCGGGATTGGAGAGGGAGAAATGTCTCCAACTTGAAAAATCGTGGGTCAGGTAGTTGCTTGATCCGTCCGTGGCCACGACCTGGGCGTGCCCTTGGTAAAGCAACGTGAGCGCTCTGCGTGCCGAGCAGGTATTGATGGCCTGCCACAACCTGTTGAGCACAAGCACTGGTTGGTCAAGTAGGGTATCCATAATCTTGTGGTACTCCGTCATGTGTTCCTAGCAGTGCCTCTTCGCCTGTGTCAATGGCTGATACGTGACAATCCCGACAACGTGGACGCCATCACTGGTTGCGACCCGACGGGGCGGTGCTCTTTGAGAAAAGGGAAGTTGGATTTTTTGGTTTCAACAGAGTAGTTTTAACAACCCCTGACATGTTGAAAAAGCTGCTTTCCATTTTTTTCCTCGCCGCATGCGCATCCCTCTTTGCTGCGGATCCGTCCGAGCAGTTCCTCACCGCATATCAAGCGTATCAGCAGGGTGAGAAGGCGGAGCGTGACGGAAACGCCACCGAGGCCTTGAAGAAATACCGGTTTGCCGAGAGCATTCTGGTCGAGATCACGACCAAGGATCCGGCCTGGCAGAAGTCGGTCATCGAGTACCGTCTCAAGAAGACCCGTGATGGAGTGGAGCGTCTTCAGGCCGGTGGAGGTGCGGAGGCGCCTGCCAGTTCGCTGTCCGCCCAACGTCCCCCAACGCAGGAGTCTTCCTCGCAAGGACCAAGCATCACGGTGGTGCCTCCCGCCGCCGCTTCCGAGGCTTCAAGCCAACAGAAATCACTTCCCGATTCATCTGCCGAGGTGCGTCGTCTGAAGAAACAACTGGAAGGACTCAAGAGTGATCTTCAGGAGGCGCGCGAGGCGCTCACCTCCCAGAAAAACCGCAGCAAGGATCTCGACACCGCCAAATGGGTGGAGGAACGCACGAAGCTGGAGAAGGATCTCCTGGAGGCAAAGGACCAGGTGGCGACCTTGAGTGACCGTCTCAAGAAGCGGGACTCCTGGGAGAAGGACATCAAGGATCTTCAGCGCAGACTTGACGATGCCCTGGCCGACAAGGCCGCCACGGAAGAACTCTACCAACAGAGGGAAAAAAAGATGGCCGATGCCGCGTCGGAACTTGCCAGGCAATTGGAGGAGGCCCGTCGGAAAGTGGCGGAAGGTTCGGTTTCCCGGCAAAAGCTCGAGGGCCTTTCCAAGGAAGTGGAGAACGGAAGAGAGTCGCTCAAGCAGCTTCAGGGAAAGCTCGAGCAGGCGGAGTCGAAAGCCAAGGAATCCCTTGCAAAAAACACGCTGCTCCAGGATCAGGTTTCCCAGGTTTCGGAAAAGCTGGCCGAGGCTCAGAAACAGGCCCTCGAATTGGATCCCCTTCGCGCCAGGTTAAAGGCACTGCAGGATGAATCCGCCTCGCTGAAAAGCGAGGTCGGTAGTTCCCGCGACAAGCTTGCCGTGCTTGAGAAGGAGTCGCGGACCGCACAGGGCGAATCCGCGAAACGGGAGGCTTCCCTGACAGCCGACCTTCACGTTGTCGAGGAGGAGCGCCGCCGCATCTCCGGGCAGGTGGCCAAGCTCGCCGAGGCGGCCCGCGAAGCTTCCAGGGTGAAGATTCTCGAGAAGGAGGGCGATGATCTTAGAAAATCGGTCGCTGCCCTGCAGGATGAAGTCGCCGCTGCAAGGAAGGATACGGCCGGTGCACTGGCCCGGGCGGAAACTTCTGAAAAATCCACCAAGGCGATGGCTGCGAAACTCGCCTCCGCCGCCTCAGATGCGGAAGCCGACAAGGTTGCCCTGGAGGAAGAGCGAGTGAGGCTCTCCGCGAAACTCGCCGAGGCAGCAGCAACGATCGCGGAACTGGGAAAAAAGGCCGATGCCGCGGTTCCCGTCACCAAGCAACTCGAGCAACTCCAAGGAATGCTGGCTCAAAATAGCAAGGCCCTTGAGTCGGCCACTTCAAGGCTTGCCGCCGCAGAGAAGGCTCTCTCGGCCGCCAAGGCCGAGGCTGAAGAGAAGTCTCTCGCATCCATGAAACTCAAGGAGACGCTCGAGCAGCAGAATGCCTCCCTTCAGACGCAGTTGAACGGAGCCACGGAGCGCCTCAAGACCATCGTCGAAAAGGGGGGTGATCCGGGGGCGATGCAGGAGCAGGTCAAGAAGATGCAGGAACAGATCGCTCTCAATGCCAAGAACTACGAGGAATCCCAGCGTAAGCTGGCTGAAATTTCCAAAGAGCGCCCCGAATTGGAGAAGGCGCTTAAGGACAGGGAAAAATCTCTCGCCGATGCGAAGAACGAGGCGGAGAAACTCAGGGCCGACCTCTCCACTGCAAACCAGAAAGTCACGGTGCTCCAGGAAGAAACCTCGCAGGGTGAGGATCGCCTGAAAAAGTTGCAGGAACAACTCGCACAGATTTCCCAGAGCGCTTCAGTTTCTGAAAAAAGCGGCGAAAGGGTTGTCGAAAAAAAGCTGGAGGAACTTGGCAAGGAGGCGGAAAAACTGCGTGCGGAGTTGGCGGCCGCCAAGCAAACGATCTCCTCGCTGCAGGGCAATGCCTCGGCGCTCAAGGCGCTTGAGGAAAAACTCTCCATCAAGGAATCCGAATTGGCCCGGCTGAGGAAGTCAAAGGGGAAGACCCCTTCAGGTGCCATGGCCGACCAATCTCAGGAAAACAACATCTTGAGGGGAATCGTGATCAGGCAGGTGAAGGAGGAGGCCAGAAGGGCCCAGGCCCGCCGCCTGATGGATGAGGAAATGAAACGGCTCAACATTCAGTCCCAGACACTGACGGAGCAGATCGCGGTTCTCTCCGCTCCCTCCGTCGAGCTGAGCCCCGAGGAAAGGGCGCTCTTCAAGGATGGCCAGCTTGTCGTCGCAGATAACGGGGAGGGGAAGCTGCAGGCATCGGTTGCCGCACCCAAGTCCAAGCCTGTGGAGGAGAAGCCCGTTGATGCCACCCCGGGGCGGAAGGATGGCAATGTGCAGGAGCCAGCCGAAGAGAAGTCGACTCAGACACAGGAGATCGCCTGGCAGGGCAAGTTCAAGGAATCCATCACCAGGGCCAAAGCAGCCTTTGAAAGGCAGGACTTTCAGGCGGCGGAGAATTCTTTCAGGGAGGCCCTGGGATACTCACCCGACGATTATTTCGCCCTTTCCAATCTTGGTGTCGTGGAGTTCCAACTCGGCAAGTTCAAGGACGCTGAGGAGCTTCTCCAGAAGGCCACTCAAAAAACATCCGACAGCTCCTTCGCCCTGACCACGCTGGGAATCGTCCATTACCGCCAGGAGAGGCTTGCTGATGCTGAAAAGGTGCTGAGAAAAGCCATCACCGTGAACCAGCAGGATTTCACGGCCCACAACTACCTTGGGATTGTCCTTGCCGCTTCAGGGAAGGGTGGTGCCGGTGAGAGCGAGATCATGAAGGCCCTCGAAATCAACCCTCAGTATGCCGATGCGCACTTCAATCTGGCCGTTATTTATGCGACTGGGAAGCCCCCTGCCAAGATGATGGCCAAGAAACATTACGCCAAGGCCATCGAACTCGGAGCTCCTCCCGATCCCTCGCTGGAGCGCCTGATCCAGTAAAGGATTTGTACCAAGCGGGGAAAACAACACCCGCTGGAACGCTTTAAATCAGAACTCCAAAGTTGAGCGGAGCGATTTGACGCTACCTGCTTGAGCGCAAAGAAGGTTTGCTCAGTTGGCTCTTTGCCTAACTAGTGCGGTTTCGGTTTTATTGGACGCATTTACAAGGCAAGAAATCTCGCGCAGAGACGCAGAGACGCAGAGTTTTTATGAATAATGGCAATGCGTGTTTAGAAACATCTCCCTTGAAAGGAGTCGTCAGACCCCATTGTGAATCGGTTAAGTGATTCTCCGATTTGATAGGAGTAACGCTGACAATCTTCTCCGGACCCAATCCTTTGTCTCTTCCTCCGCGCCTCTGCGTTTGCTTGCCCGGCCGTTGCTTCGCATCCGTTACGGCTGCGCGAGTCCTTTTATTTATCGACGGTCAAGATGATCGACCAAGGAACGACAGATTAACTAGATGATGCTCTAATACCATCTCCACTCTTATTCCGGTAGAATCAGCTGGTTCTTTTAACGATGGGCGTTGTTGTCATCCCTCCGGACTTCAGCCCCTTTTAACCTTTTAACGGTAGAACGCTTTTAACCCTTCAGGAACTCACCATCCGGGTGAAACGCTCAAACCTGTCAACGCCGCTCTAATGCAAAATCTGGGTTAAATCAGCGGTTCCTTAAAGGGAATCCCTGATGATCCGGTTGAGATCGGTCAGGTTGAGGAATCCGTGGATCTGTTCCGATCCCTGGCCAGCACCGAAGGCCAGCACATCTCCGGCTGTTCCGACGGCATTCGGGAGTTTGTGGGCGGAGGGTTGGGAGAGAATGCCGACGGATGCGGAGGCTGACTTCTTTTTCTGGAGCGTCTCGCTGGAGCCTTCAATGGAGTATCCCGGGCCGGTTGACCAGCAGATCGAGGGATACCCCTGGTTGTTAAGCGCCAGGATCGCAACTCCCTTGTCGTGCAGGAAGGGATAGCCGTTCAGTTGGAGACCTCCGATATTCATCCTGCCCGTCACGACGATGAGGGCCTTGTCACCTGCGTAATGACGTGCTGTGGAAACCGCCTGGTCAAAGGAGAGGATCCGGCGAAGCATTGCCTCCCCGTCGTTACCTGAGGCTGCAGCGGCGATGGAGGGGTCGTCCACCACGAGCAGGTAGCCGCGGCGGTTGGTCTGGAGGTTTTTGATCGCAACCCTGACCAGATCGGAAAGGGTGGGGGTTCCGGAATCCTGGCTGCCCCATGTCTCGTGGAGGGGGCCAGGTGAGAGAAGGCCGAGCCTCGGCGTCTTTTTCCAGAAAGGTTGGCTTTCGATTTCGTTCAGTGTGTGCAGGGTCGCCGTGCCGTCACGTCCGTTCTGCAGAGCCTGAGGTGATTCTTTCGCGGGGGCCTCTTTTGACTCCTTGTCACCCTTCTTTTCCTGTGTTTCAAAATCGCCCGCACCACCTCCGGCAACAAAGTCTAAGGGGGCATGGGAGGAAAACTGGAGTGCCAGATCGGGGGCGTTCTCCGCATTGAGCGACTTGGCGTAGTAGGCCGCCGCGGTCGGCCCGGCTATGGAACCGCTGGTGACCAGTCCGGTGGAGCGTCCCGTGGCGGCTGCTTCCTCGAGGAGGGAGGTCAGTTTGGCTCCGTTCTCGTTGATGCAGAGTGCGTTCCGGTTCACGCGCTTGCCGCCGGCGATCTGTGTCGAGGCCGAGGCCTGATCGGGCACCGAGAAGTCGTTCGCGGCGTTCCGGCAAAGGGCGGTGTTCGGGAATGCCTCGAGTTGCAGCCTCGCGTCACCTCCGCCCGAGTAGAGTCTTGCGGCTCCGAGGGAGGAGAGGTTGATGTTGTCCGCCACGAAGAGGATGACCGCGAAAGGTTTCCTCGGGCTTGTCGAGAGGAAGAGCAGGAAGCCGAGTGTGAGGAAAATGATCAGGCAGACCAACGCGATCAGCCTGTTGCGAAGTTTCATGGTCATGGCGGACAATCAATGAACTAAAGTGACGGCTTGATGAGAAGGCTAATTGAACGAGGCCCGCGGAGGGTCGGGGGATTGTCGTTGCCGAGGATCCCTGATGAGGATAGAAACATTCCGCGTTTGCCCTGTGGTGTAACGGTAACACAGTGCCCTTTGGAGGCATTATTCATGGTTCGAATCCATGCGGGGCAGCCACTCTTCCGAGACCTGAAAAATCGGAAAAGTGTAGTCTGGGAAGGTTTTTGGCCCAAAAGTTGCTTGCACTGGAATGTCGCCGGCCTTCCTCTTGTGTGATGGCAGGAATGGAACTCATCGCGGGAGTTGCCCAGCAGCAGGTGCTCTCGCCCCAGATGCAGCAGAGTCTGCAGTTGCTCCAGGCACCCGTGGCCGAGCTTCGTCAGTTGGTGGCCTCCGAGTTGGCTTCCAATCCCGTGCTGGAGGAGGAGTCCGCAGGGCAAGTGGCGCCCGACGGACCGGAAGCGGAATTCCCGGGCAATGACCCCGATCCTTCACCCGCTGAATCGGGCAACGGCGTTTCGCTTCAGGATGAGTGGCGCGATTATCTCCCCCAGAGTTCCGCCGTGGGAAACTGGTCGGCTGTGGACGAGGAGCGGCGGAATTTTCTTTTTGAATCGCGTGCTTCACGACCCACGCTTCGCAGCCATGTCATCGATCAGGCCGCCGGTTTTCCCGATCAGGAACTTCCGTTGGTGGAGTTGATCGCTGGGAGCCTTGATGAGGATGGCTATCTCAGAACGTCGCCCGAGGAACTGTCAAGCTCTGCCGGTGTTTCCGAAACGTCGCTCGAACGCGTGCTGGAAAAGATCCGCGGATTCGAGCCTGCCGGTGTCGGGGCCCGTGATCTTGCCGATTGCCTGCTCCTCCAGCTGAGCAGGCGCGGGGAGGGAAACGGTCTGGCGGCAAGGATTCTCCGTCATCACCTGCAGCAGTTGGCGAGGCACCGCTACGAGGAGATCGCGAGGGAGTTGCGCGTCCCCCTCTCCGATGTCTCCGCTGCGGCGAGGCTGATCGCAACCCTTGAGCCGAATCCCGGGCGTCCCTTTGCGGAATCCGAGGAGCAGGGTGTCATCCCCGATTTGATCGTGGTCCCGAAGCCAGACGGGGAGGGGGGGGAGGATGGTTTCCTTGTCCGCTTGAACGAGGAGGAGCTCCCACGCCTCAAGATCAACAAGGAATACAAGGAGCTGCTGGCGGGACGCGGCCAGAACGAGGAGTTGCTTCTCTATCTCAGGGAGAAGATCCGCGGCGCCCGGTTCTTCATGCGCAGCCTGGAGCAGCGTCAGCAGACCCTTCTGGCCATCGGCAACCAGATCGTCTCACGTCAGGAGGAGTTTTTCCGGCAGGGGGCGGGTTCGCTCAAGCCGCTGATCATGGCCCAGATCGCCGATGCGGTGGGTGTCCATGTGACGACCGTCAGCCGCGCCGTCTCGGGAAAGTATATGGAGACACCGCAGGGCCTCTTCGAGATGAAGTTCTTTTTCACTCCGGGGTTTCAGAATTCAGACGGCTCCGCCGTGAGTAACGAGACGGTGAAGGCCGCGATACGCGGGATGGTTGACGGCGAGTCCCGTCAGTCGCCGCTCAGCGATCAGGAGATCGTGGAGGCGCTTGCGGAGCGTGGGCTCAAGGTCGCCAGGAGAACCATCGCGAAATACAGGGAGCAACTCGGGATTCTTCCGAGTCATTTGAGAAAAAACTGCTAGAATCTTACCACCACACCATCATGCCATCACTTCCCACCAAAGAGAGCGTCAGCGCGTTGCTGGCCAAGGTTTCCTATCCCGGATTTTCACGCGACATCATCTCCTTCGGGGTTGTCCGCGAGATCCGGATCGGCGAGGAGGTGACCGTCCAGTTGGTGATCGCGACCAATGACACGGGAGTCGCCTCGGAGCTTCGCGACCGTGTGGTGAAGGCCCTTGCCGCCGAGGCGGGGATGCCCCCCGTGAAAGTTCTGGTCGATGTCCAGGCCCCCGTCCAGTCCGGCGGCCAGGGTCCGATTCCGATTCCCGGAGTACGCCATGTGATCGCCGTGGCCAGCGGCAAAGGGGGGGTCGGCAAGTCCACGGTCTCGGTCAATCTTGCCTCGGCGCTGGCCGCCGGGGGATTGCGAGTCGGTCTCTGCGACTGTGATCTCTACGGCCCCAGCATCGCCCTGATGTGCGGTGCGAAGGAGCGTCCCTATGCCGACGAGGAGGGCCGGATCGAGCCGGTGATCCGCCACGGCCTCCGCATGATGTCGATGGGGTTACTTCTCGAGGATGATTCCCCCGCGGTCCTGCGCGGGCCGATGGTGACCCGGTATACCCAGCAATTCCTCCGCAATGTCCTCTGGGGGGACCTGGACGTGCTGTTGCTTGATCTCCCTCCCGGCACGGGTGACATCCAGTTGACGATTGTCCAGACCGTTCCCCTGGCCGGTGCGGTGATCGTGACCACGCCTCAGGAGGTGGCCCTGATCGATGCACGCAAGGCGGTCTCGATGTTCGGAAAGACGAATGTTCCGATCCTGGGAATCCTCGAGAACATGTCCGGCTTCATCGATCCCGAGGGCCGCCGGCATGAGATTTTCGGCAGCGGGGGAGGGGAGAAGGAGGCGTCGCGCCTTGGAGTACCCTTTCTCGGTTCCCTTCCTCTTGATCCGGCACTGAGGATTGCCGGCGACGCCGGTACGCCGTTAATCGTTTCATCCCCCGACAATCCCGTCTCCCGAACGATCTCGGAGATGGCGGGAACGCTTGCCGAATCGATCAGGCGTTCCTGATGGGTATTACCCCTTCCTTTGGCTTCCGGTATCCTCCAGCATCCTTGAGGCGCGGCGCGCGGATCCCAGCAGGGCGGCCTCGTCGTTGAGGACGATATTCAGGGGCATGGTCTCAAGCAGGGGCCTGAGTCTCCCCTTGTTGAGAAAGCTCTCGAGGAAGATGGGACGGCGCAGGAAGGAGAGGATCTTCGGGGGGATGCCCCCTGCGAGAAAGACACCGCCCGTGGCCATGGTCTTGAGGGCCATGTTGGCCGCCTCCGCCCCCAGGGCGCGTACAAAGAGATCCATGGTGGCACTGCAGAGCGGGCAGGTCTCCGCCGCGGCGTGCCGGCTGATCACGCTGGCAGGATCGGAACTCAGCATTTCACGGGCCACGGAATCCTGTTCGATGCCCCGCCCGGTATCCCTGAGGAAGCGGTAGATATTGGGAATTCCCGTGCCCGAGACGACGCGTTCGAAGCTGACGCGGCCGAATTCCCGGTGCAGGAAGTCAAGAAGCTCCTGCTGCAGGTCATCGGTGGGGGCGAAGTCGGCATGGCCTCCCTCGCAGGCCCAGGGGGTGTGGCGGTTTCCATCCCAGAACAGGCCCGCCTCGCCGAGGCCGGTCCCCGGAGCGATAACGCATTGGTTTCCCGCTCGGGATCCCGATCCCGCCTGAAGCAGGGCAAGGTCAGTGTGACGGAGTTCGGAAAGACCGTAGGCGGTGGCCTCGAGATCATTCAGTACCGCGACCCTGGGGACTCCGAGCAAGCCGGGCAGGGCGTTGATCTCGATTTTCCACCCGAGATTGGTGGGAATGACGATGCCCCCAACATTCGGACCCGGAATTCCGAAACAGGCGGCCTCCAGGGGTGAATCGAGGGTGATGCCTCCGAGAAAGAGGCGCACCATCTCCTCCAGCGAGGAATGCTCCGCGCTTCGGAATTTCGCCTCATGGAGGCGGGTCAACTCCGTGCCGTCGCGAAAAACGGCGACACGGAAATTGGTTCCGCCGAGATCCCCTGCGAGAATCAAGTCATTCGACCCAGGCATGAATCGGCTCCGGTGACTACAGGCGGATGACCTTCGCCGTGGAGATGTCGGCGTCGGAAGTCAACTTGGCCAGCAGGGGCTCGTCGGGCGCCGAGTCGAGGTTGAGCAGCGTAAGAGCCTGACCCCCGACCTCGTTGCGGCTGAGCGACATGCCGGCGATGTTCACCTTGCTGCCGCCGAGAATGGTGCCGAGGTGACCGACGATGCCGGGCCGGTCCTTGTTCTCGAGGAGCAGGATCGAGCCCGAGGGGATGCCCTCGACGAAGCGGCCGTTCACCGTGACGATGCGGGGCTTTGAGCCGTAGAGGGTGCCGCCAACCGAGGCGGTGACGCCATCCTGGGTGATGGAGACCTCGATGAGGTCGGTGAACTCGCCGGCCTCGCTCTCGCGGGTCTCGACAACCTCGAGTCCATGGCTGCGGAGGATGGCGGGGGCGTTGACCGGGTTGACGTCGTTTCCGTGGCTGTGACGCAGGAATCCGGTCACCAGGGAACGGGTGACAGCCGTGAGGTCGAGGTCGACGAGGCGTCCGCTGTAGCGGATGGAGAGTTTTTCGGCGCGCTTCGGGGCGATCTGCGCAAGGAAGAGGCCAAGCTTGCCGCCAAGCTCGATCCAGGGGCCGAGCGTGGAGATGGTCTTGGCGTCGATGTTGGGCATGTTGACCGAGTTGCGGATCTCACCCTGCAGGAGAGTGGCGCGCACGGCCTCGGCGATCTCGATGCCGACGAGTTCCTGGGCCTCGGCGGTGGAGGCGCCTAGGTGAGGGGTGAGGACGAGGTTGGGGACATCCCGGTGGGGCCACTCGGCGGGAAGGGGTTCGACCTCGAAGACGTCGAGCGCCGCGCCGCCGATCTGGCCGCTCTTGAGTCCCTCTGCGAGGACTTCCTCGTCGATGAGGCCGCCGCGTGCGCAGTTGACGATGCGCACGCCCTTCTTGAGAAGGGGGAGTTGCTTGCGGCCGATCATGTGACGGGTCTCCTCGGTCAACGGCATGTGGACGGTGATGAAATCAGCCTGGGGGAGGATGTCATCGACCTTCTCAACAACCTCGACCTGGAGGGAGCGGGCCTTGCTGGCGGAGATGTAGGGATCGTAGGCGAGGACCTTCATGCCGAAGGCGATCGCGCGGCGCGCCACCTCGGTGCCGATGCGCCCCATGCCGAGGATGGCAAGGGTCTTGCCGTGAAGCTCGACACCCTCGAACTTTTTGCGGTCCCACTTGGCGGCCTTCATGCTGGCGTCGGCCTGCGGTATGAAACGTGCGGTTGCGAGCATCAGGGAGAAGGCGTGCTCCGCGGTGGAGATCGTGTTGCCGCCGGGAGCATTCATGACGATCACGCCGTGCTTGGTGGCTGCTTCCACGTCGACATTGTCGATGCCGACACCGGCGCGTCCGACAACCTTGAGGTTTTTTGCGGCTGCAAAGACGGCGGGTGTGACCTTGGTCTGGCTGCGGACGACGAGGCCGTGGAACTCGGGAATGATCTTGATCAGCTCCTCCTCCTTGAGGCCGGTCTTGACGACCACCTCGACGACGCCCCCCTCGGAGAGTGCTTCGACTCCGCGGGTGGAGACGGGATCTGCGACAAAGACTTTAGGGATGGAGCTCATGATGAGGAGAGTGTGTGATGGTTGTTGTATTTCCCGGCGTTCGGCGGGGATGGTGGATTAACATCTTTATCGGGACAATCCGTGACCGGCAAAGACGAAAAGCCTTTATATGCCGATTCATTCCACGTGTCAGCCGACTTTGTGAAAAATTTCACAAGCTCTCAAAAAGCGCTTGCCACCACGGTCTTTGTGGACTTTCATCAGCCCCCTTTCAATTTTCGAGGATTTCCAGACGATACCCATGGTTTTTGCCCCTTCCCTGATCGCCAGCGCGGAACTTGCAGCCGAGACGCCCGAGTTCCTCCACAAATCATTCCTGGCATGGTACACCAACTCCATTCTGGTCACGGCGATCGTGCTCGGCGTCATCATCTGGATCGTACGTTCCTGCACCCGCAAGGTCGAAGTCATCCCCGGCTTCGGTCAGAATTTTCTCGAGGCGGTGGTCGAGGGGTTCTACGGCGCGGTCGAGGGAATCCTTGGTGACAAGATGGCGAAGAAGGCCTTCGGACTGCTCGGCACCCTTTTCATCTTCATCCTCATCTCGAATTGGTTCGGCCTTCTTCCCGGCGTCGGCTCGATCGGTTGGCATGAAGGGGATCCCCAGCATCTCGGCATCACAGGGTTGGTTCCGCCTCCCGGTGCGGAGGTTCATCACGAACCGGACAAGTTCATCCCGCTGCTCCGCCCCGGCACGGCCGACATGAACATGACGATCGCCATGGCGCTCGTCTCCATGGTGCTTTGGTTCTACTGGACCATGCAGGTAACCGGGCCGACCGCTTTCCTCAAGGAACTCTTCGGCGTGAAGGGGGGGATGACCGGCCCGATCCTTTTCCTGCTTGTCCCTCTCTTTCTCTTTGTCGGTGTGCTTGAGGTCGTATCCATCCTCGTACGCCCCGTCTCCCTCTCCCTGCGACTCTACGGCAACATCTTCGCCGGCGAGAACATGCTGGCCACGATGATCAACATCGGCCATCTCTTCAACTGTCCCCAGTGGCTGACCTCGGTGCTCAGTTGCATCGTGCCGATCCCCTTTTACTTCCTTGAACTGCTCATCGGGTTCCTGCAGGCCATGGTCTTCACGCTCCTGGTCCTCGTCTACCTCCAGCTCTCGACCTCCCACGAGGAACACTAAAAGAAAATTTCAACACTTTTGACCGTCGGGACCATGCGGGACGTGGACGGCGGCCGAAAAACAACACCAACCCAAACACCCACATCACATGCTACCCACCATCATCGCTGAAGCCGTCGCGGCCGGAGTGACCGGAAGTTTCACCCTCGGCGTCGCCGGAGCAGGATCCGCCATCGGCATCGGTCTCATCGGAGCCCGCATGGTCGAGGCGATCGGCCGTAACCCCGGAACCCTTCCCAAGGTGCTCATGATCGGCATTCTGACCATCGCTCTGGCCGAGGCCATCGCGATCTTCGGTCTGATCTTCGCCTTCCAGGGCCGCTAAGAACCAATCGCATGCCCGTGGGTGCCTTCCGATCCAGGGAGGGCACCCCGGGCATTTCCCAAACACCGCAAAGAGAATCACTCAGCAGATGACACCAGAAAAATCAGGAATCCTAGCCCAGTTCGGAGTCGATTGGCCGCACTTCATCGCCCAGTTGATTCTCTTTCTCATCGTCTATTTTGTTCTCAGCCGCTACGCCTTCGCTCCTCTGCTCAAGATTCTCGAGGAGCGCCGCAAGCGCATCGAGGAGGGGCAACTCAATGCGGAAAAGATCAAGAAGCAGCTGGCCGAGGCCGAACTCCGTTATCAGGAGGTCCTTCGCAAGGCCAACGACGACGCCCAGATCCTGCTTGAGGAATCCCGCAAGAACAACGAGGCCTTCTCCCAGCGCGAGATGGAGAAAGCCGTCAAAGAATCCGCCGCCATCGTGGAGCGTGCACGCCACGAGATCACTTCCGAGCGCAACCGCATGGTTGACGAGGTGAAGCGCGAGATGGTTTCCCTGGTCGTCAAGACCACCGCCAAGGTCGCCGGCAAGGTTCTCTCACCTGAGGATCAGAAGCGCCTCAGCGAAGAGGCAGCCAAGGATCTCTCATCCTAGTTTCCAACCAATACTTTCACCATGCAGATCCCCAAGGAAGCACGCCGGATGGCACGCGAGCTTTTCGACGCATCGCTCGATGCCAGCGGTCGCCCCGACACATCGAAGGCCCTCTCGATCGCCGATCTGCTGGTGAAGTCGGCACCCCGCCATTCACTCCAGATCCTCAAGGAATTCACGCGCCTGATCCGTCTTGAGTCGGCCAAACACCATGCCGTGATCGAGAGCGCGGCACCCGTCGATGATTCGACACGCGCCGCCATACTCAAGTCCCTTGAAAAGAGGGACGGAGGCACCGTCACCCTCGAGACCAAGGTCGACCCTTCGCTGATCGGAGGGTCGCGCATCCGTCTCGGGAGCGAGGTCTGGGATGCCACCGTGGTCTCCCGACTCAACGCCCTTGCCTCCTGATTAACTCCCACTCAACTCATCACCTTCACCCACCTTTCCTCTTAACACCCACACACCATGAGCAACCTCCTGCAAGAACTTGAAGCGAAGATCGACGGACTCGCCAACTCGACCGTCACCAAATCGAATGTCGGAACCGTCCGCGAGATCGGCGACGGTGTCGCCCGTATCGAAGGACTCGGCGGTGTCATGCTTAACGAGATGCTTGAGTTCCCCGGCGGCATCTACGGCATTGCTCTCAACCTTGAGGAGACCGAGGTTGGAGCGGTTGTGCTCGGCGACTACACCTCCATCTCCGAGGGTGACGAGGTGAAGGCCACCGGCCGCCTCCTCGAGGTTCCCGTCGGGAAGGAACTCCTTGGCCGCGTTGTCGATTCTCTCGGTCAGCCCATCGACGGCAAGGGACCGATCCAATCCAAGAAGTTCTATCCAGTCGAGAAGATCGCTCCCGGCATCATCAAGCGCCAGAGCGTCAGCCAGCCACTCTCCACCGGCATCATGTCCGTCGACGCCATGATTCCCATCGGCCGCGGACAGCGTGAGTTGATCATCGGCGACCGCGCGACCGGCAAGACCACGATCGCCATCGACACAATTATCAATCAGGCGAAGATCAACCGCGTCGGCGAGGCTTCCGGTGATCCCAAGTTCCGTCCCGTCTACAGCATCTACGTTGCCGTCGGACAGAAGAACGCCAACATCGCCCGCGTTGTCGACATCCTCTCGGCCAACGATGCCCTGCGCGACACCATCATTGTTTCCGCACCCGCTTCCGACAGTGCCACCAACCAGTACCTCGCCCCCTTCGCAGGTGCGGCCATGGGCGAGTGGTTCATGGACAACGGCATGGATGCGCTGATCGTTTTCGACGATCTCTCCAAGCACGCCGTCGCCTACCGCCAGGTCTCCCTCCTCCTCAAGCGTCCCTCCGGTCGCGAGGCTTATCCGGGCGACGTCTTCTATCTCCACAGCCGCCTTCTCGAGCGTTCCGCACGTCTGAGCACCAAGGCAGGCAACGGATCGCTCACCGCCCTTCCGATCATCGAGACCCAGGCCGGCGACGTCTCTGCCTACATCCCGACGAACGTCATCTCGATCACCGACGGACAGATCTACCTTGAAACCGATCTCTTCTACCAGGGCATCCGTCCCGCCATCTCGGTGGGTCTCTCGGTTTCCCGCGTCGGTTCCGCCGCCCAGATCAAGGCGACCAAGCAGGTGGCCGGAAAACTCAAGGGCGATCTCGCCCAGTTCCGAGAGCTTGCCGCCTTCGCCCAGTTCGGTAGCGATCTGGACGCCCGTACCAAGGCCCAACTCGACCGCGGCCAGCGCATCGTCGAACTCTTCAAGCAGCAGCAGTACAATCCCCAGGCCGTCGAGCTTCAGGTCGCCATCCTCTGGGCGATGCAGAAGGGCTACTTCGACGCGATCGCCGTTGATCGTGTGAAGGATTTCCAGAACCAGCTTGCTCAGTTCATGAACACCCGAAAGGAAGCCGTTCTCACCAGCATCCGCACGAAGGGTGCGATCGACGCGGAGATCGAGAAGGAACTCACGACTGCGGTCGACGAGTTCAAGGTCATCTTCCGCTAAGGAATCAAGCAACCCAGGAGAAGTACGGGAAACCGACTAGCCCCAGCCCATGGCCAATACCCGCGACATCCGCCGACGCATCAAGTCGGTCAAGAACACCGCCCAGATCACCAAGGCGATGCAGATGGTCGCCGCCTCCAAGATGCGCAAGGCGCAGCAGGCGGCGCTGGCGGGGCATCCCTACTCGGAAGTCCTGAACCGCGTCCTCGTTTCGCTCCGCGACCTGGTCAGCGAGTCGGCCCATCCGCTGCTCGAAGCCCGTCCGGTAAAGAAGACCCTCGTGCTTCTCGTCACCTCGGACAAGGGACTCTGCGGCGCTCTCAACACCAATGTGCTCCGCGAAGCGGCGACCCTGGATGTCGGCGCGACCGAGTTCGTCGCCTGCGGCAAGAAAGGAGCATCGTTCCTGGCCCGCACCGGCCGCAACATGATCGCGGACTTCTCGCTTCCCGACAGCCCATCCTTCCTCCAGACCAAGGCGATCTCGAAGTTCTGCCTCGAGAAGTTCCTCTCGGGGGAAGTCGACCGTGTCTCGGTCCTCTATCCCAAGTTCGTCAACACGCTCACCCAAAAGCCCGTCCTGGTCCCGCTCCTGCCGATTTCCAAGGAAGCGGCGGCCGGCCATGACCACGACGACAAGGCCGCGGGCGCACAGTTCCTCTTCGAGCCCGACTCGGATGAGGTGCTCAATGCGGTCCTGCCCTACTACTTCCACTTCACCGTCTTCCAGATGATCCTCGATGCCCGGGCCTCCGAGCAGAGCGCACGCATGGTCGCCATGAAGAGCGCCACGGACAACGCGAAGGGACTCGTGAAGGATCTGACCCTCGAATACAACAAGGCCCGTCAGGCCAGCATCACCACCGAACTCCTCGAAATCACCACCGCCCAGATGGCATTGGCTTAACCCTTTTCCCCAACCAACCACCACACTCTCATGAGCAACACAGGCACCATCGTTCAAATCATCGGCCCGGTCATCGATGCCGAGTTCAACACCAAGGAGGGCAAGCTGCCCAAGATCTACGACGCCCTCGAGATCGACTACACCATCGACGGCAAGCCCGCCAAGGTGACCCTCGAGGTCCAGCAGCACCTCGGGGAAAACTGGGTCCGCGCGATCGCGATGTCCTCCACCGAGGGTCTCAAGCGCGGGATGGCCGTCCGTTCCCTCGGCAAGCCAATCTCCGTCCCCGTGGGCGAGGGGGTTCTCGGTCGCATCTTCAACGTGCTCGGCGAACCTTGCGACGAGCGCGGTCTCGTCAAGGCAGACAAGACCCTCCCTATCCACCGTCACGCGCCCCCGCTTGTCGACCAGGACACCAAGGCCCAGGTGCTCGAGACCGGCATCAAGGTCATCGACCTGATCTGCCCCTTCACCAAGGGTGGCAAGGTCGGCGCCTTCGGCGGCGCCGGCGTCGGCAAGACCGTCGTCATCATGGAGCTCATCAACAACATTGCCAAGGGGCACGGCGGTTACTCGCTCTTCGCCGGTGTCGGCGAGCGTACCCGCGAGGGCAACGATCTCTACGGTGAAATGATCGAGTCCGGCGTCATCGCTGTGCAGAAAGACGAGAAGGGCCATCCTGTTAAGGATGCCGACGGCAACTTCATCTTCCTTGAGGAAGGATCGAAGGTCGGACTCGTCTACGGCCAGATGAACGAGCCTCCGGGCGCCCGTCTGCGTGTCGCGCTCACTGCGCTCGCCATGGCGGAGTACTTCCGCGACGAGAAGCACCAGGACGTGCTCCTCTTCGTCGACAACATCTTCCGTTTCTCCCAGGCGGGCTCCGAGGTTTCCGCGTTGCTCGGCCGTACCCCGAGCGCCGTCGGTTACCAGCCGACCCTCGCCGCTGAAATGGGCAATCTTCAGGAGCGCATCACCTCCACCAAGGACGGATCGATCACCTCCTTCCAGGCGGTCTACGTTCCCGCGGACGATCTCACCGATCCGGCTCCGGCGAACACATTCGCCCACCTCGACTCCACGATCGTGCTCGAGCGCTCCATCGCGGAGCTCGGCATCTATCCGGCCGTCGATCCCCTTGCCTCCACCTCCAAGGCGCTTGCGCCCGAGATCGTCGGCGAGGAGCACTATGCGGTCGCCCGCGGTGTCCAGAAGGTGCTCCAGCGCTACAAGGACCTGCAGGACATCATCGCGATCCTGGGCATGGACGAGCTTTCCCCCGAGGACAAGCTCACCGTCTACCGCGCCCGCAAGATCCAGCGCTTCCTCAGCCAGCCCTTCCACGTCGCGGAAATCTTCACCGGATCGAAGGGACAGTATGTGCCCATCGCCGAGACCATTCGCGGTTTCAAGGAGATCCTCGAGGGCAAGATGGACGAAATTCCCGAGGGTGATTTCTACATGAAGGGCGGCATCGACCAGGTGGTCGCGGCTTCCAAGAACTCCTAAGATGGCAACCCTGCACCTCGAGATCGTCACCCCGGAGGCACGCACCTTCTCGGGCGAGGCCCAGATGGTGGTTGTTCCCGGGGTCGAGGGTGAGATCGGGATCCTTCCCGATCACATGCCCCTGATGACCCAGATCAATCCCGGGGAACTCCGCTACACGACCCCCGAAGGCGAGCATTTTCTCGCCGTCGGAAGCGGTTTCCTCGAGGTGCTGCCCGACCGCGTTTCGGTGATGACCGACATGGCGGTCGCGGAGGCTGAGATCGACGAGAAGGCCGCCGAGGAAGCCGTGGCGCGCGCCCGCAAGGAGATTGCCGAGAAGGCACTTGCCGGTGAGGAACTCGCCTTTGTCCAGGCCTCGCTGCTCAAGTCACTGGCTCAGCTTCACGTGAAGCGCCGCTCCAGGCACTGATCCCCGTGCGGGGTTCTCGAATGGAAGCCCCTGACACCACGCTTCAGCTGCTTGACTCCTGCCTGCGATCTGGACGTCACTGCATCGGTCAGATTCTGCTCGGCACGGATTACACACTCCGCCATGTAGCGGACGAGGGCCTGGATGATCTCGTGGTTCACACATCCCCAGCGGATGCCCGGGTGATCGCCCGCTATGATGAGGGAGGCAACTTCCGTCCCCTCAAGACGGCTCCCAATCTTAAGCGGGGTTGGCTTCTCGATGCAGGTTCTCTGGAGGGAATGGAACTGGCGCTGGAGTTCTTTTATCCGGCCGCACTCGGTATGTGGCTTTCCCATCTGCGCGGGAAGCTCCATCGCACAGCTCTCCGGGAGACCCTGAACCGTCAGACCGGCATGTATCGCATCACCCAGCTTCTGAGGGATGATCAGGCCTCGGAACTTGTTGCCCGCTGCTGCACGTCGGAGGGTGGTTGCCTCAGGACGATCCTCTGGGATCTCGCGCCCGGTCATCCGATCACCTCGCTTCCAGCTTCCAAGCTCTCACTGGAAGATCTCCCTTCAAACCGCATCCCGCTCCTCTGCAGGGAACTCTGCAACCTGGTGGTGGCCGCGGCGCGACCGATTGCCAAAGGCAATCTCCCGAAGAAGGAGTAGAATCCAAAATCTGGATTAGAGGCGGGATGGACAAACAATTAGAATTTTAGGCTCCTCGCTAAATTGAGTGGGTGGAAGGGTTGAGAAGAGGAGGGGTAGTTGGGTAGGAATGGTGGACTATGACACCAGAAGTGCTTTTTACGATGGCGCTTGGACTTGGAGAGGGATGGAGCGTGAAGAGTTGCAGTTTTGATGGGGCTCCTCCGGAGCTCCTTCTGAAGCTGGACTTTAAGCCTGGCCACCGGTTCGCGTGTCCGGAGT
>JBAPTI010000085.1:0-1532 GCA_049282095.1 Chthoniobacterales bacterium | reverse complement strand
CTTCGAATCCGGCGTGGTGCACTTCGCCGACAGCCCCAAGGCGTACGGGGACCTGCCGGACGCCGCGAAGCAGTTTCTCGCGGACGTGCCTGCGGCGTGGGACGAGACGACATTCGTCGACGGCGAGCCGGGAAAACTTGCGATCGTGGCGCGCCGGAACGGGTCCACGTGGTGGGTCGGTGCGATCAGCGGAACCGACAAACCGCAAACCATCCCGCTGGACCTGTCGTTCCTCGGGCAGGGCGAATACGACGCCGTCATTCTGCGCGACGGCGCCGTGCCGAAGCAGGTGGTGTCCGAGTCGGCGCTGATGCGGCCGGTCGATCGCATCAACATCCCGCTGCTGCCGCGCGGCGGGTTTGCCATGAGGTTCACGAAGAAATAGGAACCTCGGAACCTCGGAACCTCGGAACCTCGGAACCTCGGAACCCCGGAACCCCGGAACCTTACCCCTGCTTCGTCGACGCCTCGAACTCTTCGTACGTCCCCTTGAAGTCGTGCACCGCGTGGCCGTCGAAGTGCCACACGCGTGTGCCGACTTCCTCGAGGACGTCCTGGTCGTGGGTGACGAGCAGGATCGTGCCCTCGAACTTCTGCAGCGCGATGTTCAGCGCGTTGATGGACTCGAGGTCGAGGTGGTTCGTCGGCTCGTCGAGGACGAGCAGGTTCGGCTTCTGCAGCATGATGCGGCAGAAGAGGACCCGCGCCGTTTCCCCACCGGAAAGCGCTTCGGTGGGCTTCAGGCCTTCCTCGCCGCTGAAGAGCATCTGCCCGAGCAGGCCGTGGATGTCCTGGCGCGAGGCGTCCGGATCGAACTGGTGCAGCCACGCGGCGATCGTCAGCCCCTTCTGGATCAGGCCCGTGTGGTCCTGCGGGAAATAGCCGACCGACACTTCGTGTCCCCACCGGACCGATCCGCCGTCGCGATCGCCCGGTGACTCCGGCAGGTTCGGCGCGTCCGCCAGCAGCGTCTTCAGCATCGTCGTCTTGCCGGCGCCGTTTCTCCCGACCAGGACGATCTTCTCGCCGCGATTGATTACGCCGGTGAAGTCCGGGATCACCGTGTGCCCGCTGAACGCCTTGGAGACGTCCTTGATCTCCATCACCGTGCGGCCGGACGGGCGATTCTGGCCGAACCGGATGTAGGGCCGCTGGATGTTCGAGCGCGCGAGGGCCGTGGTCTCGAGGCGCTCCACTTCCTTCCGGCGCGAGGTCGCCTGGCTGGCGCGTGTGCCGGACCCGAACCGCTGGATGAACTCGTTCAGCTGCGCGATCTTCTTCTCCCGCTGCGCGTAGTCGGATTCGATCCGCGACCGGATCTGCGTCTTCGCGAGCACCATGTCGTCGTAGCCGCCCGTGTAGGTGATGATCGTCTGGTAGTCGATGTCGGCGATGTGCGTGCACACTTCGTTCAGGAAGTGCCGGTCGTGGGAGATGACGATCAGCGTGCCGTCGTAGTGGAGGAGAAAATCCTCGAGCCAGTGGATCGTGTCGAGGTCGAGGTGGTTGGTCGGCTCGTCGAGCAGCAGCGC
>JBAPTI010000084.1:0-1514 GCA_049282095.1 Chthoniobacterales bacterium | reverse complement strand
GTCCTTGTCCGTCTTGAAGTCCGTTTCGTACCAGCCGCCGCCCTTGAGCCGGAACACCGGCGCGGACACCAGTTTCGTCAGCTGGTTTTTCCCGCAGGACGGGCACTTCTTCTGGACCGGATCGCTGACCTTCTGCAGGGCCTCGAACTCGTGGCCGCAGGCGCGGCACTGGTATTCATAGAACGGCATGGGAGACGAGTATACGAGACGCGGGCAAGGCCTACTTGCGCACGCGCTTCTCGAAGTGCAGCTCGCCACCTTCCAGGTCGACCAGGATGTGATCGCCGGGAGCGAACTGCCCCTGCAGGATCCGCTGCGCCAGCGGATTCTCGATCTGCTGCTGGATGGCCCGTTTCAGTGGCCGCGCGCCATACACCGGATCGAATCCCGCCTCGCCCAGCTGGTCGCGGGCGGCCGTGCTCAGGTCCAGCGTCATGTCGCGTTCAGCCAGCCGCGCCTTGAGCCCTGCCAGTTGAATGTCAACAATCGCGCGGATCTGCTCGCTGCCCAGCGGATGGAACACGATGATGTCGTCGATGCGATTGATGAACTCGGGCCGGAAATGGGCCTGCACGCGCTCCATCACCTCGGCTTTCATCTTCGAGTACTGCTTCTCGCCCGCCAGCTGCTGGATGACATCGGACCCGAGGTTCGACGTCATGATGATCACGGTGTTGCGGAAGTCCACCGTGCGGCCCTGGCCGTCGGTGAGGCGACCGTCGTCGAGCACCTGCAGCAGCACATTGAACACGTCCTTGTGTGCCTTTTCGACTTCATCGAACAGCACCACGGAATAGGGCTTGCGGCGCACGGCCTCGGTGAGGTAACCGCCCTCTTCATACCCCACGTAGCCTGGCGGCGCGCCGATGAGGCGCGCCACCGAGTGCTGCTCCATGAATTCGGACATGTCGACGCGCACGATGGCGTCTTCGGAATCGAACAGGAATTCGGCCAGCGCCTTGCAGGTCTCGGTCTTGCCCACGCCCGTGGGGCCGAGGAACAGGAACGAACCAATCGGCCGACGCGGATCGGCCAGCCCGGCGCGCGAGCGGCGGATGGCGTTGGCAACGATCTTGAGCGCCTCGGCCTGGCCGACGACGCGCTTGCCCAGCGCCTCTTCCATGCGCAGCAATTTGTCCTTCTCGCCTTCGAGCATCTTGGACACGGGGATGCCGGTCCACTTGGAGACCACCTCGGCGATCTCCTCCTCGGTGACGCTGTTGCGCACCAGCTGCGTCGCGGTCTTCTCGGCGGCCTGCGCGGCTGCCAGCTTCTTCTCCAGTTCGGGAATCTTTCCGTATTGCAGCTCGGCCATTTTCGAAAGGTCGTTGGCGCGGCGCGCGGTCTCGAGGTCGAGCTTGAGCTTCTCGAGTTCTTCCTTGGCCGAGGCTGCGCCCTGCAGCGTGGCCTTCTCGGCCTTCCAGATCTCCTCGAGGTCGGCGGCCTCCTTCTCGAGGCCCGCGAGCGCCTCCTCGAGCGCGGCGAGGCGCTTCTTCGTGGCCTCGTCGGTTTCC
>JBAPTI010000083.1:0-2444 GCA_049282095.1 Chthoniobacterales bacterium | reverse complement strand
CAGTTCGGGATTGTAGAGCTCCAGTTCCCTGCGAAGCGCCTTGAGGTCATCCAGGGGACTGCGGCCCTCGGATCCGGCCATATCGAGGACCATGAGAAGGTAGCTGCAGCGCATGACATGACGGAGGAACTGATGTCCCAGTCCGCGGTTCTCATGAGCACCCTCGATCAGTCCCGGAATGTCGGCCACGGTCGTCTTCCGGTAATCCTCGAGATCGACGACGCCTACCTGGGGATTCCTTGTCGTGAAGGCGTAGGATCCGACCTTGGGATGGGCTCGTGAGATGGCGCGGAGCAGGGTCGACTTGCCCGCATTGGGATAGCCGACGAGGCCCGCGAAGGCGATGGATCGCATCTCGAGCAGGAACCATCCCTCCTCACCGGGAGTTCCCTCGGTGAAACGCCTCGGGGCGCGGTTGCGGGAACTCTTGAAGTGGATGTTGCCTCGCCCCCCCTTGCCGCCATGGCAGATGATGAACTCCTTTCCCACCTGATCAAGGTCGGCAACGAGATCCTCTTGCATCGGGTCGGGGAGTCCCTTCTTCGACTTCGGTGTCTCCGAAGGTTCCTCCTCCTCGGGCGGTTCCGCAAAGGGGTCGTGCGGTTCGGGTGTCGGAAAGCGGTAAACCAGGGTTCCCACGGGCACGGGAACAACCAGATCGGGAGCCGACTTTCCGTGGCGTTGGCGGAAAGACCCTTTGCCACCGGGTTTCGCCTTCAGGATCGGCTCGAAAAAGAGATTGGCCAACTGGTCGGTGTGCGTGTCGGCACGCAGGATCACATCTCCTCCGTCGCCCCCGTCGCCGCCATCGGGACCACCCTTGGGAATGAATTTCTCACGGCGGAAACTGGCGGAGCCGTCTCCCCCGTCCCCTGCCTTGGCATGAACCCTGACTCGATCGATGAACATTCCGCTACCTTTGCAGAAGCTTGGCGTAAAGTCGCTCTGTTTTACGGGCAATGGCATCCCAGCCGAAGAACTCCTCGGCGCGCTTCCTTCCGGCGGCTCCCATCTTCGCGGCCAGCGCGGGATCGGCCATGAGGAGATTGATCTTTGCGGCCAGATCAGAGGCGAAGACTTCGGGCTCGGTCGCCTCGAAGGGACTCTCCGTCATCTGCTTGAGCGGAACGAGGAAGCCGGTCTCACCGTCAACGACGACCTCCTTGATGCCTCCCACGGCACTGGCAACCACGGGAGTACCGCAGGCCATCGCCTCGAGATTAATGATCCCGAAGGGTTCATAGATCGATGGGCAGACAAAGACAGAGGCACCCGAGTAGAGTGAAATCGCCTCGGGACGCGTGACCATCTTCTCAATCCAGACGATCTCGCTGTGGTGCTCGCGGGCGGCGGCCACGGCCTGCTGCATCTCGGCGGCGATCTCGGGGGTGTCGGGGGCACCTGCACAAAGGACGATCTGGAATCCGGGGTTCAGGTGCCGGATGGCGCGGACAAGATGGATGATCCCTTTCTGGCGGGTGATGCGGCCGACGAAGAGGACATAAGGGCGATCAGGATCAACTCCCAGCCCCTTCAATGCCGAGGGATTCTCGACCGCGCGGTATTCGGAGAGATCGATCCCGTTGTGAATGACGCTGATGCGCTCCTCCTTCACGTCAAAGAGGGAGAGGACATCCCGCTTGGTCTCCGCGGAGACGGCGATGATCGCATCGGCCATCTCGAGCGCGGTCTTCTCGACCCAGAGGGAGAAGTCGTAGCCGCCGCCGAGTTGCTCCCTCTTCCAGGGGCGCAACGGTTCCAGGGAATGCACCGTGATCGCGAGCGGAATGCCGTAGTTCAGCTTGGCCATGATGCCGCCGAGGTGGGTGTACCAGGTGTGGCAGTGGACGAGATCCGCACTGATGCCGGCACCATTGAAGTCAACGCAACGTCGTGAGGCGCCGAGGGGACTCTGCAGCGGCTTTGGGCAGCTCATCTCGGGGGTTCCGGTGCCGAATCCCCTCACCTGCAGGTTTCCAAGATCCTCCTTCTGATCACCGAAGCAGCGCACCTCCACCTCCATGAGCTTGGCCAGTTCGCGGCTCAGATAGTCGACATGAACGCCGGCACCCCCGTAGATGTTCGGCGGGTATTCGTTGGTGAGAAGGAGGGTTTTCATGATGTGGTACGTGACAAGAAGGAAGACAATGGAATCTGGAAATCAGGAAAACAGGAACAGGAAAACGATCGAGGGTTCTAATGAACTTCACCATCTTGCGACAATCCGGGCACTAATCTGGATACTCCCCAAGAGGGCGTTTCCAGAAGTCTGGGAGCCCGCTTGAGGTTCAGGATCCAAGGCCTCTTTTCATGAGGCTCAGAGACACTTCACGGGTAGCAGGAGTTGGAGCACTCCTGCTCCCGGAACAAGGCGCTGGGCTTCGATTTGCGTTAAGGAGGCCTTGGAAATATTCACCGAACTGCTCTTTCCAAGATCGAGAAGG
>JBAPTI010000082.1:0-2315 GCA_049282095.1 Chthoniobacterales bacterium | reverse complement strand
CTCAACCCCGAGCAGTACCGCGCCGCGACCCACGGTGACGGGCCGATGCTGATCCTCGCCGGCGCCGGCACGGGGAAGACGCGCGTCCTCACGGCGCGCATCGCGTGGCTTGTGGCCCAGGGAGTCGACCCCGCCTCGATCCTCGCCGTCACCTTCACCAACAAGGCCGCCAAGGAGATGCGCGAACGCGTCGCGGGCTCCGTGAACTCCGAGCAGGCGAAGCTCATCACCCTCTCCACCTTCCACGCGCTCTGCGTCCGCATGCTGCGCAAACATGCGCACCTCCTCGGCTACAAGGAGAACTTCAGCATCTTCGACGAGTCCGACCAGATGGGGCTCATGAAGAAGCTGGCGGCGCGCATCCACGATAAGGAGAACCCACTGGATCCAAATCTCGCCCGCAACGTGATCAGCAAGGCGAAGAACTTCGGCATCGGCGAACCCGAGGAGACCGGCACGGCGCTGGGCAGCCTCTTCTCCAAGTACCAGAGCGAGCTGCGCACGCTCAACGCCATGGACTTCGACGACCTCCTGCTCAAGGCCCGCGAGCTCCTTCGCGATCATCCCGAGGCCCGCGAGGACCTGAGATCCCGTTACCACCACATCATGGTGGATGAGTTTCAGGACACCAACAAGCTGCAGCTCGAGCTGGTCAGCCTGCTGGCAGGCGACGAGCGGCCGAACATCTGCGTCGTCGGCGACGATGACCAGAGCATCTACGGATGGCGGGGCGCCGAGGCCTCCAACCTCCTCGAGTTCGAGCGGCATTTCCCCGATCCCGAGATCATCAAGCTCGAGCAGAACTACCGCAGCACCGACGTCATCCTCAAGGTCGCCAACCGGCTCATCAAGAACAACGCCCGCCGCCGCGGGAAGAACCTCTGGAGCGACCGTACCGAGGGCGACCCCGTCCGCATCCTCTCGGCGGCCGATGACAAGACCGAGGCCGAGTTCATCGCCGACGAGATCCAGTCCTCGGGACCGCAGAGTTCCAAGGCCCGCCCCTGGACCGACTTCGCCATCCTCTACCGGATGAACGCGCAGTCGCGGCAGTTCGAGGAGGTCCTGCGCGAGCGCCGCATCCCCTACCGCGTGGTGGGGGGGAAGAGCTTCTTCGACCGTCGCGAAGTGAAGGATGTCGTCGCCTACCTCGGCGCCCTCCTCAATCCCGACGATGACAACGCCCTCCTGCGCGTGCTGGCCAATCCCCCGCGAGGCATCGGGGCAGCCACTCTCCAGCTTGCAACCGAGGCCGGCGCGAAGAACGGCAAGGGGCTCCTCGCCATCCTGAACGACCCCGAACATCTCGACGTCAGCTCATCCAGAACCAGGGGAGCCATCCAGCGCTTCACCGAGGACTGGGGCGCCTACCGCATCCAGCTTCAGACGCCGGGGGCCGATGCCGCCGCCATCCTCAGGAGCATTCTCGATGAGTGTGGCTACTTCGAGGACCTCAAGAAGAGCTGCAAGACCGACGAGGAATCCGACAACCGCCAGGAGAATGTCCGCGAGCTGCTCAATGCCCTGAGCGGCTACTGCCAGCGCCATCCCAAGGAGGGCGCGCGCGGCTTCCTCGACGGCCTCATGCTCGAGCAGGAGAAGGAAGAGGAGAAGGCCGAGGAACGCGACGGTGTCACGCTCATCACCCTCCACGCCGCCAAGGGACTCGAGTATCCCGAAGTCTGGCTTGTCGGCGCCGAGGAAGGACTGCTCCCCCACGAACGCTCCAAGAGCGAGGGGACCATCGACGAAGAGCGCCGCCTCCTCTACGTCGGCATCACCCGCGCCCGCCACCGCCTGACCATCACCCACTGCGCCACCCGCAGGAAATTCGGAAGCGTCATGTCCTGCACCCCCAGCTCATTCCTGCTGGAACTTGCGGGCGAGGGGGTCGAGTCGGGAAGCATGGAGGAGATTCTTTCCGCCCCGCTGGAGGAGGCGGATATTCTCGATGGTTTTGCCCAAATGCGGGCGATGCTCAACAGCTAGGCTGTTGAGCGGAGGCTTGGGATTTTTGCGCCGCGCGTTGTTGCTGCTCGCTCGCAGTAGCTCGCTACAGCTTCGCTCGCGCGCCTAGCGCGGCATCAAAACTTCCAAGCCTTATAGTACGTGTTGCACCTTTAAATGATAAGCCTGCATGGGCCCAAAGGGCGCTCCGCTACCACCCCTTCACTTTCCACGCGTCACTTGTTCACTCCGTGACAGAACTCAGGGGATCCGATTCCCCTGAATGATCCGGACAAGCAGCACAACCAAGGCGACGACCAGCAGGATATGGATGAATCCACCCATAGTGTAACTGCTGACGAGGCCGA
>JBAPTI010000081.1:0-24849 GCA_049282095.1 Chthoniobacterales bacterium | reverse complement strand
GCGTCTGGCCAGAGGCTACCGATCAATCAATACCTTCAGGATCATGGCCTATCTCAAGGCCGGGAAACTCCAACTCGAAGTGCCACCCTTCAGACCCCTACCCACCCACTGAAAATAGCGAGGAGCCACATATAATAGTTTTCTACATGAGCGATTAATCGTTGATTGCCAGGGGTTCCCTTGGTTTCCACAATTTCGATGCGCAGTGGGCCCGGGTTTTCACAAGGTTTGTTCGCACGAGGCGTCGTGACCGGGAGGCACGACTTTTTCCGCAAATGGGGGGGAGGAAGTTCATATGGTTCGCCAAATCGAGGAAGTGGGATCAAGCGCGACGCGACGATGTGTAGCAATTCCTAAACCTGCTGGTGAGGGAAGGCAAGGCTGGGTGGCAGGTTGCCCAAGCCAGTGAAGCCTTGGAGTTATTATTCAGGAATGTGGTCCCGATGGACTGGGCTCGCCATGATTTGTCCTGATCTCCTTCGGGCCGGGAACAGCTCTCGTACAAAATCGAAGTTATTTCGCCGATCCGTGTTTCTGGATACGCTTGGAACTTGCCGAAGAGCTAGCTGCGCGTCGGAGAACTTTGACAAAGTGGGTCTTCGCCGATGTCCTCCCGGCACCAGTGCCTTTGCCCTGGGGACCCTTCGTCCACTTCTTGCCGGGGAGGATGCCGAAGTATTCCTTCGCTGCCTTCTCGGTCACCAGTTCCCGGTAGTTCTCGAAGAGCATCTTGGGGGAATTCCCAGCCTCCAGGGAAACCTGAGCCGCTGACTTGGTGACAGCCAACCGATAGGAGCAAAAGGAGTGACGGAGGCCATTGTGGACGAGCGTGACCAGGGGCTTTTCCTGGGCGTCGACCAGCTTGTAGGTGGCATCCTTGAAGAGCTTGGTGAAGTGGAACTCATCACGGATGCCGGGGAGAATCGGACCGGTCTTGGCTCGGGGTTTGAGCCACGCCTCCAGAGCAGGAACGATGGGTGCCAGTCGTCGAGTAGCCGTCTTCGCCTTGTCCTTGCCGACCTCGATGACCCCCTTATCGAACCAGACGTCTTTCCACTCCAACCGGAGGATTTCAATCGTCCTGAGCCCGGCGAATCCTCCAAGCGCGATGAAGGGGATAAACCGCTCCTCGATATTCTCCAGCAAGGTGCGGAACTGATCCGGGGTGTAGATCCCGATGTCGCCCCCCTTGTCATCATAGCGGGTAGCGAACTCGGCCTCGGTCTTTTCCCCACGGGGGAGGTGCTTCTTGTCCCTCGCGTAGGAGAAGAGGGTCAGGAGGGCCATCCGGTAGTTGTTCTTGGTTCGCCCAGAGGCCTTTTTCATGCCTGAGAGCCACTGGTCAATATCGTCGGCCCTGATGCCCCGGACCTGTCCCTTGAAGACCCCAGAGGCCTTCTTGAGCTTAGACTTGAGATCGAGGATGTAGCGGCTCGATTTGGTGCCTTTGATGGACTCCAGGAACTTGGTCGTGAGCTCCGGGAAGGTGATCGGGGTGAGGGCTCCCCGTCGGTTTTCCTCTTCAAGGTGCTTCGCGTAGAACTGCGCGGCAGAAACAATGGAACCACCCCCTAGGATTTTGTGGGCCTCCGCAAATTGACGAACGGCCTCGGTTAGGGAGATTTCCAGCGGGGTGAGGATATCGACCGCATCATTGATGGAGGCGGTTTCCTTGGGGGTAAAGGCGGCCACATGGGCCACCCCCGTGGTCAGGGTCTGGATGATCTCCTTGGCACCCGCCTTGGCAGCCTCCAGCGACTTGAATTTGACCAGCTTTCGCTTCCCCTCGGCGTAGTAGGCGGCTATGAATCGGCCACCACCGGCATCGTAAATCGGAATGCTGGTGGTCTTCTCCTTGATGATCTCCACCGGCCCACGTCCCTTCGCCTTTGCTGCTCCACGGGGTCTTTTCATGCCCCAATTGTTACCTTTTTGTTACCTTTGGGTCAAATAGCTACTTCTTCTCTGTAAAAACTACGTATTCGAACCCTGTATCGCGCACCACTTTTCGGAAGTCCGGACTACTCAGGAGCCGGGCTCGAAATCCGTCGGCAGGCCCTTCTCCTTCCATGCATTGAGTTCGGCCTCCATGGAAGCGAGCTTTCGGGCGAAGGTCGTCGTGCCGTAGTTCCCGAGCACGAAACGGAAAGGAGGCTTCTCCGCATCCATCAGGTCGAGAATTGCGGCCGCGGCCTTGGCCGGGTCTCCCGGTTGCTTCCCTTCCATCTTGGAGAGGAATCCGCCGAACTTGCCGACTGTTCCCTCGTAGTCGGGGAGACGCGCCGCATGATCGAGCGATCGTCCAATGAAGTCGGTGCGAAAGGGGCCGGGGATGACCTGGGTGAACTTGATGCCGAGCGCCGCAGTCTCCTGGGCAGCTGCGTCGCAGGCTGCATCGAGGGCCGCCTTGGCCCCTCCGTAGACGGCGAAGCCGGGATGGTTGGCGTAGGCCGCGATGGCGGAGAGGGTGATGATGCGGCCGCTTTTCTGCCCCCGCATCACGGGGAGTGCGGCCCTGATCAGCCGGAAGGGGCCGGTGAAGTTGGTCTCAAGGTTGCGCACCAACTGCTCGTCGGTCGATTCCTCAAGGGCGGCCAGCAGGCCGTACCCGGCATTGTTGACCAGGACATCGAGCGACCCGAACTGCTCCACGGTCTTGCGGACGGCTCGTTCCGCATCGGCCGGATTGGTAAGGTCGAAGCGGACGGGGTGAGCCTTGCTGGGAAAGCGCGCAACCAGATCGGCCACGCTCTCGGGATTGCGGACGGCGAGGGCGACCTGGTGGCCGCGGTTGAGGGATTCCTCCGCGATGGCGCGGCCGAAGCCTGTCGAGGCCCCCGTGATCAGGATCGTCTTCATGTCCTTTCAGCCTCGTTTCTTGAGCCGCTGAGCGCCAGATCAAACTCGAACAATCCTCCACTCCACTTGCTGACCGGTCCCGAGATGGAGCCAGGCGTAGCTGGGAGGGGCTCCCTTGTTGGCCTTGCCGATGCTACCTGGATTCAGGATCCGAACGCCGTCGACCACCTCATCCCTCGGCACATGAGTGTGGCCATGAAGCAGGAGGCGGGTGGTGCCCAGTTTCGTCGGTCTCGGCGGGATATGGATGAGTCGGCAGGTCACACCGTGGCGCTCAAGGAGTTCCTCCATCGGCCAAGGCTGGAAAAAGTCATTGTTTCCCTTCACCACGGTCACGGGAGGCCCCAATCTCCTGATCAACTCCAGGGTCTCGGCGCGGCAGACATCGCCGAGGTGCCAGATCTCATCAGCAGTTTCGATGTCCCGAGCCACCGTGTCGGGAAAGCGGTTATGGGTATCGGCAATGACGGCAATGCGGAGCATGGGTAAAGGATGAATTCAGAATTATGAATGATGAAAGGATTCCCTCCATTGCTAACTCTCGATGCAGATCAGCTTTTCGTTTTTTTCTGAGTTCCTGAGTTCCATATTCTTTCCCCTCATTATAGTCTCTTATCCATGTGGAAAACCGCGCATGAGCATGTCCTGAAACTGACCGTTTACGAGCCCGGGAAGCCCGTCGAGGAGCTGGCCCGGGATCTCGGTCTGCGCGAGGAGGAGATCATCAAGCTCGCCTCCAATGAGAACCCGCTCGGCCCCTCCCCCAAGGCACTCGAAGCGATGCGCCGCACACTGGAGCGCTCCCACTTCTATCCCGACGGCGGCGGCTACGAACTGCGCGGCGCCGTCGCGGAGAGTCTCGGCGTGGCCCGCGAGAATGTCGTCCTCGGCAACGGCTCCAACGAGATCATCGAGTTCATCGGCCATGCCTTCTTCCGCCCCGGCGACGAGGTGGTGGTGGCACGTCATTCCTTCGCGGTCTACAAGCTGATGGCCCAGCTCTTCGGAGCCGACACGGTCGAGGTTCCCGATCCCGGATACACGGCCGATCTCGACGCCATGCTGGCGGCCATCACGCCGAAGACCCGCACCGTCTTCATCGCCAATCCCAACAATCCCACCGGCACCATGGTCGGGCAGGAGGCGATCGACCGCTTCATGGCGAGGGTTCCCGATCATGTTCTGGTGGTCTTCGACGAGGCCTACCACGAGTTCCTCGACAAGGCTCCCGATGTGCTGCCGTATGTCCGCTCGGGACGGAATGTCGTCGTGATGCGCACCTTTTCCAAGATCATGGGACTGGCCAATCTCCGCATCGGCTACGGCATCACCACGCCCGAGTTGGCCGCCGTGCTCCAGCGCACCCGCCAACCCTTCAATGCCAACGGCATGGCCCAGGCAGGCGCTCTTGCGGGACTCCTCGATGAGGAGCACATGAGGAAGACCCGCGAACTCACCCATGAGGGCCGCGAGTATCTGGAGCGCGAGTTTGCGGCGATGGGACTCGGGTATGTCCCGAGCGTCGCCAACTTCGTCCTCGTCAAGGTCGGTGACGGCAATGCCGTCTTCCAGGCGATGCTCCGCAAGGGAATCATCCTGCGGGCGATGGCCAGCTACGGCCTTCCAGAGTGGATCCGCATCTCCGTCGGCACCATGGAGCAGAACCGCCGCTGCATCGAGGAACTCAAGGCCCTCGCCGCAGAAGGAAAGCTGGCGGCGGCCAAGTAACCGTGAAGGAAACCATCGCCGCGATCGCCACGCCTCCCGGCGAGGGGGCGCTGGCTGTGATCCGGATCAGCGGCCCGGGGGCACTGGCCGTGGCCGACACGGTCTTCCGTTCCACCCGCGCACCTTCCGCCTTGGAGGAGCGCCGCGTCGCCTTCGGGATGATCATGGATTCCCATGGCGAGGTCATCGACGAGGTGCTGCTCACGGTCTTCCGTAACCCCCGCAGCTACACGGGCGAGGATCTTGTGGAGATCAGCGGTCACGGAGGATCACTGGTTGCCTCGCGCGTGCTGGCCGCGGTGCTTGAGTCCGGTGCCCGCATGGCCCGTCCGGGCGAGTTCACCGAGCGGGCCTTCCTCAACGGCAAGCTCGACCTGACCCAGGCCGAGGCGGTCATGGATCTCATCAGCGCCCAGACCCCGCGCGCCGCTAAAGCCGCCGCCGGTCAGTTGGAGGGACGCTTGGGCGATGAGATCAACACGCTTCGCTCCGACCTGCTCGGATGCGTCGCCCACCTGGAGGCCTTCATCGACTTTCCCGAGGAGGGGATCGATCCGGAAAGCGGTGCGGCGTTGCGGAAACGCATGGAGGGCATTGCCGATCATCTGGAGCGGTTGCTTTCCACGGCCGACGAGGGGCGCCTCCTCCGCGAGGGAATCACGCTCGCCCTCTGCGGCGCCCCGAATGCCGGAAAGTCGAGCCTGCTCAACCGCCTGCTCGGCTCGGAGCGCGCCATCGTGAGCGCCATCCCTGGGACCACCCGCGACACCATCGAGGAGCGCGCCAGTCTCGGAGGGTATCCCTTCCGTGTCATCGATACCGCCGGTCTCCGCGAGACCTCCGATCCCGTCGAGTGCGAGGGGGTGGAGCGCGCGCGCCGCGCCGCCGAAAAGGCGGATATCCGGATCCATCTGGTCGACGCCTCGGCGCAGAGCGGACCGGTGACTTCCCTCTTCGGTGAGGAGATGGTGGTGCTCAACAAGATCGATCTGGTCGCCGACCGGCATCGGCTTTCCTCCGTTTCCGCGGCGGCCAGCATCTCCTGTCAGACGGGCGAGGGGATCGATGCACTGATCACATCCATCCTGGCCAAAGTGACGGGACGTTCCGAAGGGGAGTCACTGCCGGATGGTGCCGCCATCAATGCCCGCCATCAGGAATGCCTCAAGCGCGCAGCCGCGGCTTTGCAGGCGGCCATTGCCCTGCTCGGTGCCGCGGAACCGCCTGAACTCGTCGCCGTGGAACTTCGGAGCGCCCTTGGTGCCGTCGGTGAGATCGTGGGCGATGCGGGAACCGAGGAAATCCTCGGGAAGATCTTCTCAAGCTTCTGCATCGGGAAGTAATCAGGGATGTCCCCCGCAAACCTCCGAGCGGTGGTGAGGAGGTAGGACTGCTGGAGGCAGCCCTGGAGCGGCGAGCGGCGTGGGCAAGCCCGAGTTCAAAGGCGCGGAGATACAGAGATTTTTAATCAGGAAATCAGGCAAGCCTACACGCTCTCGCCTTCCTGATTTCCTGATTTCCTGATTAATCTCTTCCCGATGGACGTTTACACGCGACTTCTCCGACCGATCTTCTTCTCCCTTGATCCCGAGGAGGCGCATGACGCCGTGCTGGCGATGTTGGAGACCGCATCCGAATTGTCTCTGGGGCCGGGGTTGATCCGCCTCACCGCTGGAAAGGCTGTTCCCCCGAGTCCTCGCACGGTCGCCGGGATCACCTTTCCGAATCCCGTCGGACTTGCCGCCGGCATGGACAAGAACGCTCTCGCCCTTCCAGCCTGGGAGGCGCTCGGGTTCGGGTTCGCCGAGATCGGCACGGTGACCGCCCTGCCCCAGCCGGGCAATCCGAAGCCCCGTCTCTTCCGCTATCCCCAGCAGCAGGCGCTCATCAACCGCTTCGGATTCAACAACGAGGGGTGCGAGGCCGTGGCGGCACGTCTCGAGGGTCTCCATGCCTCTGGTCGGTGGCCGCGGATCCCCGTGGGCATCAACATCGGCAAATCGAAGGTCACTCCCGCGGAAAAAGCCCACGAGGACTACTTGGTTTCCTACAAGCGCTTCCACGCGCTCGGCGACTACGTCGTCATCAATGTCAGTTCCCCCAACACGCCCGGTCTGCGCGATCTCCAATCCACCGAGGCTCTTGGAAAGATCATCCGCACCCTCCGCGACTGGGAGGGATCGTCCCGCAGGCCGCTCTTTGTGAAAGTGGCACCCGACCTTGCCGAGGAGGATCTTGTCGCGATCGTCCGACTTGCCGAGAGCGAACAACTCTCCGGCCTGATCGCGACGAACACCACGCTCGACCATTCCTCGATTCCTGACCAGGAGGACCAGGCCGGCGGCCTGAGCGGCGAGCCGGTCCGTGCCCGTTCTCTGAATGCCCTGCAGGTCATCCGTCGGCACACCAAGCTTCCCGTGATCGCCTGCGGCGGCATCAGTGACGCCGAGAGCGCTAAGGAACGCCTTGATGCCGGGGCCGACCTCCTCCAGATCTACACCTCCTTCATCTACCAAGGCCCCGGCGTGATTCGCAGGATTGCTGCCGCAAGCTGAGGTGCTTCTTGTTTTATCTTTTAGATTTTAGCCTTTAACCTTTCCCCATATGTCCTCCGCTCCCGACACGACCCTCCTTCTTGGCCACTCTCCCGATCCCGACGATGCCTTCATGTTCTACGCCATGGCGGCGGAGAAAATCGACCTGATGGGCTACAAGTTCCAGCACATCCTCCAGGACATCCAGACGCTCAACGAGCGTGCGATGCGCGGCGAACTGCACCTCTCGGCCGTTTCGATCCACGCCTACTCCCACCTGCTCGACAAGTATGCCCTGCTTCCCTGCGGCGCCAGCATGGGTGACGGCTACGGCCCGATGTTCGTGGCTCTGAAGGGACAAGGCCCCGCGGCCGATGCCTCGCTCGATGAGAAGAAGGCGTGGCTCCGCTCGAAGAAGATCGCCGTACCCGGCCTCATGACGAGCGCTTTCCTGAGCGCCCAGCTTTTCCTGGGCAGGGAATTCAATCATACCGTCGTTCCCTTCGATGAGATCTTCGATGCCATCCGCGCCGGATCGGTCGATGTCGGTCTCATCATCCACGAGGGGCAGCTCACCTACTCGAACGAGGGCTTCGAGAAGATCGCCGACATGGGCGAGTGGTTCAAGGCGGAGACCGGACTCCCGCTCCCGCTCGGCGGCAATGTCATCCGCAAGGACTTCACCCCGGCTCAGCGCACCGAGCTCAACATCATCATGAAGGAGAGTATCCGCTACGGTCTCGAGCATCGGAAGGCGGCCGTCGATCACAGCATGGCCCATGCCCGCGGGATGGAAGTTCCCCTGGCTGACGAGTTCATCGGCATGTATGTGAACGACTACACGCTCGACTACGGCGAGAAGGGCCGTGCCGCGATCAGGGAGTTCCTCGGGCGCGCCGCCGATCAGGGCCTCGTGCCTCGTCTGGACAAGCTCGAGTTCGTCAGCTGACGAAACTTGCTTTCTCGGGCGACGGTAATTCGGTGAGAGAGCAAGGCAGCCAAGTGTAGCTGTGGTAGAGCCACTGCAAGCGCAGGCCAACGCTGCTATGGCCCGAAGAACCTAGCGCCGGACGAAGTCCGCGATGCGTTCGACGGCTATCTTGATCTGATCCATCGCGGTCGCATAGCTGCAGCGGACATACCCTTCGCCGCATGTGCCGAAGGCGGTGCCGGGAACGACGGCGACATTCTTGGTCTCGAGCAGCTTGAGCGAGAACTCCCTGCTGGTCAGGCCTGTGCCGCTGATGTCGGGGAAGACGTAGAAGGCGCCCTTGGGCAGGTGGCACGGGATGCCCGCATCGTTCAGCGAGGAGACAATGAAGTTGCGGCGCAGGCGGTATTCCTCGCGCATGCGCTCCATGCTGCGGGTGCCGCGCTCCAGGGCCTCGACGGCCGCCTCCTGTGCCATGATCGGGGCGCAGAGCATGGAGTACTGGTGGATCTTCATCATCGCCTCGATGATGTCGGCGGGCCCGCAGGCGTAGCCGATGCGCCATCCCGTCATCGCGAAGGCCTTGGAGAATCCGTGAAGGAAAACCGTCCGCTCCTTCATGCCCGGGAGGGCGGCGATGGAGTGGTGAGGCAGCTCGTCATAGGTGAGTTCGCTGTAGATCTCGTCGGTGAGGACCACGAGATCGTGCTTCGCGGCAAAGGCGGCGATCTTCTTCAACTCCTCAACCGTCATCACCGCTCCGGTCGGGTTGGTGGGGAAGTTGAGCATCAGGAGGCGCGTCTTCTTGGTGACGGCTTTCTCGAGATCGGCCGCGCGGAGCGCGAATTCATCCTCGCCGCGTGTCGCGACGGGAACGGGAACGCCTCCCGCCAACCGGATGCTGGGGCCGTAGGAGACGTAGCACGGTTCGTGGTAGAGGACCTCGTCGCCGGGATTGAGCAGGGCCCGGAGCGCCAGGTCGATGGCCTCGGAGACGCCGACGGTCACGATGATCTCGTCGTGGGGATTGTAGGAGACGGAGAAGTGCTTCTCGACATAGGCCGCGATGGAGCGGCGGAGTCGCGGGGAGCCGAGGTTGGAGGTGTAGCCGGTCTTCCCCTTCTCCAGGGAATAGACGGCGGCTTCACGGATGTGCCACGGGGTTACGAAGTCGGGTTCGCCGATGCCGAGCGAGATGACATCCTTCATCGACTGGACGATCTCGAAGAAATCGCGGATCCCCGAGCGGGGGATATTGCGGACGTGGTCCGCGATGCGTGAACTGCTCATGGCACTGTTCCCGGTTCTTTCAGCTGGGCGTGTCACGGGGTCACCGCGAGGCGCTCGGGAGCCTCCTCGACGGCGTGCAGGAGACCGTTCTCCTTGTAGGTCTTGAGACGGAAACGGGTCGCGCACGACTGGACGGCCTCGATCGTGCTCAGCTTGTCAGCGACGAAGGAGGCGACCTCGCGCAGGGAACGGCCGTCGACGATGACAAGCAGATCATAGCCGCCGCTCATCAGGTAGACGCTCTCGACTTCCTCGAATCCGGCGATCCTGTTGGCGATGCGGTCGAAGCCGCCCTCGCGCTCCGGGGTCACGCGCACCTCGATGACGGCCGTCACGGCATCGGCATCGTATTTCTCGCGGTTAATCACGGCCTGGTAGCCGAGGATGGTCCCGTCGGACTCGAGCTTCGCGATCTTGGCGGCGACTTCCGCCTCGCTCTGGCCGAGTTGGCGGGCGAGATCGGCACGGGGAATCGCGGAATTCTGGCGGAGAAGGCGGATCAGGGAGTCCATGGCCGCAGTATCGCTGCCGAAAGGCAGCGATACAAGGCTGTTAGGCTGTAGCCTATTAGACTGTTAGGACAAGGCATGGGTCTCCGCCCTGAGGTACCTATGTCCTGACCTCCGCCCTAATAGCCTTCAGCCTTCAGTCTATTTACCTGCGCCTTCGGCGCCTTCGATCCACGCCAGCGCTTTGTCGTAACTCTTTTTCTCCAAGTAGTGGCGGAACTGGGGGTCGAGTTCGCCGGAGGGAAGGGCGGTGATCAGAGTATCGATCCGTGTCGAGGCATCGATCAGGCGTTGGAGATGGCCGGTCTGATCGCGGTCGCGGTGAGCGTGATCGGCGATGACGGCGAGCCGTTCACGCAGTGCATCGGCCAGGGGTGTGAGGTCGATCCCTCCCATGGATTCAGGGCAGGACGTTCTGTCCGTGCTGACGGAGCAGGTGGTCGCAGATCACCAGATTCACCATGGCCTCGACCATCGGGACGGCGCGGGGCAGCACGCAGGCGTCGTGTCGTCCGCGCGCGGCCAGTTCCGCCGACTCACCCGAGACGGTGACGGTCTGCTGGGTTTTGGCGATCGTGGCGGTGGGCTTGAAGCCGATGCGGAGGAAAATGTGCTCCCCGTTGCTGATGCCGCCCTGGATGCCGCCGGAGCGGTTGGTGGCGGTGTGAACCTTTCCGGCTTCCATGACGAAGGCGTCGTTGTGTTCGCTGCCGGTCTGGCGCGTGCCCGCGAAGCCGCTTCCGATCTCGAATCCCTTGGTGGCGGGCAGGCTCATCATCGCCTTGGCGAGGTCAGCCTCCAGCTTGTCAAAGACCGGCTCCCCGAGTCCGGCGGGAACGCCGCGGACGACGCACTCGATCACGCCGCCGACGCTGTCCCCCCGGGAGCGGACCTCCTTGATCCGTTCGATCATGGAGGCGGCGGCTTTCGGATCGGGGCAGCGCACGGGAGTGGCGTCCACTTCGGCGGTCGTCACGGCCGAGGCGTCGACGGAAGAGTCGATGTCGTGGATCGAGCGTACCCAAGCAACTGCCTCGTAACCGGGATGCAGGGTGCGGATGACCTTCCGCGCCACGACTCCGGCGGCGACGCGGCCGATCGTCTCGCGTGCTGAGGAGCGGCCTCCGCCCTCCCAGTTCCGGATGCCGTATTTTGTCTGGTAGGTGAAATCGGCGTGGGAGGGCCGGAACATCGTCTCCATCTCGGTGTAGGCCGAGGGGCGGGCATCCTTGTTGTCGACGGCCACGAGGATCGGGGTGCCGAGGGTCTGGCCCTGAAAGACACCGGAGAGAATGCGGCACCGGTCCTCCTCCTGACGGGGGGTGACGATGTCGCTCTGACCCGGACGACGGCGGTCGAGTTCGACCTGGATCTCCTTGGGGGTGATCGGAAGCCGCGAGGGGCAGCCGTCGATGACGCAGCCGACGCCCCCGCCGTGGGATTCCCCCCAGGTGGAGACGCGGAAAAGAGTGCCGAAGATGCTCGCCATAAGGGGTGATTATGCCGGGCCAGAGTGCCTGATTCACGAAAAATCGCCCACCTCCCCGGCCGGGCTACGGAGGTTGATCCGAATGACTGGGGGGAGGGGGTGCTTGACGCGCCTCCCGTCACCTCTTATTCCATCTGATGCAGCCATAGATTGCATCCGCGTCCGGCAACGCCCCTTGACCGCCCCAGATCGGTGAGAGGGCCCCGCCACATGCCGCGCCTGTTGTCACAGCGCCCGATCACACCACTCTTCACCTTCAGCCACCGACCCAACCATGTTCAACAGTCTCCTCGGATTCCTCTCCAGCGATATCGGCATCGATCTCGGAACCGCCAACACCCTTGTCTTCGTGAAGGATCACGGAATCGTTCTCCGCGAGCCCTCCATCGTCGCCGTCAAGTCCGGCACCACCCACGTCCTGGCCGTCGGTGACGAGGCCAAGCGGATGCTCGGCCGCACACCCGGGAACATCTCCGCGATCCGCCCCCTCAAGGACGGCGTCATCGCCGACTTCGAGATCACCGAGGCGATGCTCCGCCACTTCATCACCAAGGCCCACGGCCACCGCCGCTTCGTCCGTCCCCGCGTCGTCATCGCCGTCCCGAGCGGCATCACCGAGGTCGAGAAGCGCGCCGTCAAGGATTCCGCCATGCACGCCGGCGCCCGCGAGGTCTACCTCATCGAGGAGCCGATGGCCGCCGCGATCGGCGTCGGTCTTCCCGTCACCGATCCCGCCGCCAACATGATCGTGGACATCGGCGGCGGCACCACCGAGGTGGCGATCATCTCGCTGGCCGGCATCGTCTTCAGCCGCAGCGTACGCGTTGCGGGTGATGAGCTCGACGAGGCGATCATCAACTACCTCAAGCGCGCCTACAACCTCTTCATCGGCGAGCGCACCTCCGAGGAGATCAAGCTCCGCCTTGGTAGCGCCTACCCGCTCGAGAAGGAACTCACCATGGAGGTGAAGGGACGCGACCTCGTCGCCGGACTTCCCAAGACCGTCACCATCACCTCCCAGGAGATCCGCGAGGCCCTCAGCGAGCCCGTCGCCCGGATCGTCGAGGCGGTGCGCATCACCCTCGAGCGCTGCCCTCCCGAACTCTCCGCCGATCTCGTCGACCGGGGCATCGTCCTGGCCGGCGGCGGCGCCCTCCTGCGCGGCCTCGACAAGCTCATCAACGAGGAGACAGGACTGCCTGTCCACATCGCCGAGGACCCCCTCAGCGCCGTGGCCGAGGGAACCGGCAAGGCTCTTCAGGAAATCGATTTCCTGAGGGCCGTCGCCTCCGCCGACCGCCCGAGGGCCTGATCTGGCTTGGCAGAGAGCCGCCTCGTGGGGCGTGCTTGAAGCCTTCCCCGCCAGAACCAGGACCATGAGAACCGGATCCAGATAGGACCGCTCAACATGAAGAAACTCCAGATCGCAGCACTCGTGGCGCTGGTTGTCGCCGTCGTGGTGTTCTGCACGCTCGAGGCCGGCCCTTTGCTGTACCTCAAGTCCCGCTTTCTCGGGATCCTCTCGCCGATCAGCCGTTCCGGCAGCGCGGTCAAGAGTGGTATCGGAAGCCTCGGCAGGGATCTCATGACCCTCGACCAGCTCCAGGTCGAGTACGGGCGCGTTCAGGCCGAGAACCGCATGCTGCGCGCGGAGAACAACGGATTGCGCGATCTCCAGAAGGACAACGAGCACCTGAGGTCGGTTCTCGGTTACCGCGAACGCTCCGCCTTCCGCCTGGTGCCCGCGACGGTGCTCGGCCACGACGCCGGCGCCTGGTGGAGCACGATCAAGATCGGCAAGGGATCCCGTGACGGGATCGCCCCCGACATGCCGGTCATCACCGACAAGGGGCTGGTGGGCAAGACAACGGCCGTCTCCTCGGACATGTCGGAGGTGTTGCTCGTCACCGACGAGAACTGCAAGGTGGCCGCGAAGGTGGAGGGAACCAGGGAGCAGGGAATCAGCGCCGGCACAAGGAATGGCGGCGGAGAGTTGCAACTGACCTTTTTGAGCAAACTGGCTGATCTTCAGCCCGGGCAGAAAGTTTACACGGCGGGCGTGAGCGGGGGGATCTTCCCCTCCGGTATCTCACTCGGCACAGTGAAGAGCTTCCGCGCCCGCGAACTTGACGGCGAAGCCGTCCTCGAGCCCGCTGCCGATACGGGCAGCCTCGAGGAGGTCTTCGTCATCACCGGGGCGAAATGAGGCATACCATCCTGTTCCTGATCCTTCTGGTCCTGCTCCCCGTCTCGGTGGCGCTGCAGGACCTGCTCCCCGGGATCCCGCCCGCGCAGGAGCGCCTGCTCCTGCTTCCGGTGGTCTTCGCTTTCGGCGTGCTGGCGCTGCCCCTCGTTCCGGCCCTCTGGTTCGCCCTGCTGACCGCGATCGTGCAGGGGCTCTCACTGCTTCAGGTCCAGTCAGGCCAGGCTGAGATGGGACTCACCGTGCCGGTTGTGTTCTTCCTGGGTTGGGCGATCGTTCTGCAGATGGCAAGCGAAGCGACCCACGGCATGCGCTGGGAGCTCCATGCCCTAGGAAGCGCCCTGGTCACCCTGACGCTGCTGGGGGGGGAGTTCCTGCTGCTATGCGCCAGGAGGGGAGGGTTCCCGCTCGACGGCGCGGTGTTGCTGAAGCTTGCCGTTCCACCGGCAGCCGCCCTCCTGCTCGCCCCTCTGCTCTACCTCCTCCTGCGATCCCTGGTTCCCCTGTCCCCGTCTCCCGCCGAGCCGTCGACCGCACCCAGACAGCCCGGCTTCGGCCTCTGAAACCGACACGGCCATGCGACAGGAAGAGACACTCCGCAAGATCCTGATTCTGGGAGGCATCCTTGCCGCCGCGCTTCTCCTGCTGATCACGCGGATGTGGTACGTGCAGATCATCAAGGGCCCTGCATACAAGGCCCGGATCAAGGGCCACTCCCAGCTCACCGTCCGCCTTCCCGCCGTGCGCGGCGAGATCTGCGACCGCAACGGCGTGCCGCTTGTCGAGAACCGTGCCAGCATGGAGGTCGAGTTCTATCTTCCCGACATCGTCCGTGCTTGGAGGGAGGAGCACGGCTCGGTTCCCAAGCGGAAGTACTGGGGTCTCGATCACGGGATGCGCGCGGTCAAGGAAGAGGCCGACATCGTGAAGATCGTGAACGACTCGATCGTCCCGCGCCTCGAGAAGCTCGGCTTGGCAGGCGACTACAACACCCGCAAGCTGCAGGTGCACTTCCGTGACAACGCCGAGGTCCCCTTCGTCTACCGCCAGGATCTCGACTTCGAGACGATGGCCCGCTTCAGCGAGAACAACCTCGATCTCCCCGGCGTCACCGTCACGCTCAAGCCCGTCCGACACTACGTCTACGGCGCGCTCGCACCGCACCTTTTCGGTTATGTCGGCGTCCCCAAGGAGATCGACAAGGAAGAGGCATCGCGCTTCAGCTTCTACCAGCCCGACATCGAGGGGAAGGCCCAGATCGAGGAGGCCTACGACGACGTGCTCCGTGGCACCCCGGGTACACGCTTCCTTCAGCGCAACGCGCGCGGCGTGATCGACGGCGAGACCTCGCGGATCGAGCCGAAGCAGGGTGCCAAGGTCTTCCTGACCATCGACGCCCGTATCCAGTACATCGTCGAGAAGGCGCTCCGCGTCGTCGGTCGCGGCGCCGCCGTCGTCCTCGACCCGAACACCGGCGAGATCCTCGCGATGGCCTCGGTCCCCTCCTTCGATCCCAACAGCTTCGTCCCCTCCATCTCCAAGTCCGAGTGGGAAAAGCTCTCCAAGGACAGTACCGACCCGCTCATGAACCGGGCCATCAACGCCTACGCCCCCGGCTCCATTTTCAAGCTCTGCACCGCGCTGGCCGGCATCCGGGCCGGGGTCGGCACCAAGGACTACGACTGCACGGGCGGCGTCCAGTACGGAGACAAGTTCATGAAGTGCTGGGTGCTCACGGCCAAGCCGCAGAAGCCGCCCCACGGCCATCAGGATCTCAGCGAGGCCATCAAGAACTCCTGCAACGCCTACTTTTTCCAGTATGGCAACGCCGCCGGGATCGACCAGATCGACGCCGTCGGCGGGATGCTCGGGCTCGGCCAGAAGACGGGTGTTCCGCTCAACAACGAGGCGACCGGCATCCTTCCCGGCCCGGCATGGCTGGCCCAGAACTACCCGCGCGAACGCTGGAGCCCCGGACACACCGCCAACGTCTCCATCGGCCAGGGATTCGTCCTCACCACACCCCTCCAGATGGCCGTGCTGGGCTCCGCCGTAGCCAACGGGGGAACCGTCTACCAGCCGCACCTGGTGGAGAAGGTCGTCGCCCAGGACGGCACCATACTCAAGGAGGAGCCCGTCAAGGTGCGCGGCGACATCACCAAGGAGGGGGGCTTCACCCCCGAGCAGATCGAGAAGGTCCGCAAGGGGATGTGGAAGGTGGTCAACGCCGACGGCGGCACCGCGTCCAAGGCCCGGCTCAAGGGGACCGTCGTCGCGGGGAAGACCGGAACAGCGCAGTTCTGGCGCGGGCGCGAGAAGGACAACCACACCTGGTTCCTCTGCTTCGCCCCCTACGACAAGCCCCGCTACGCCGTCTGTGTCTTCGTGCAGGGGGCCAAGTCGGGCGGTTCCGTCTCCGCCCCCATCGCGGCGAAGATCCTCGAGCAGATCTTCGCCATGGAAGGCGGGCAGGAGGTCAAGCTCGAGGCACTGGCTCCCGCGCAGGGCAACTTCCAGCATCTTGCCGGCATCGACTTTTCCAAGGAATTCCCTTCCCAGTACGGTGCCGATACCGAGCCCGTACCCGACACGCCCGCGGACTCCGATGCGCCCGGCGGCGGATCCCAGAACGGAACCACGGGTGCCAAACCCGACATCCGCGAGGATGCCGACAGCCGCGCCAACAACCGCCAGAAGCAGCAGCCCGGCGGCCTGCAGAAATTCTTCAACTTCCTAGGCGGAGGCCGCTCCGCCGCACCGAAACAATCGAATTAAATCCATCGAAGGCTATTAGGCTCTAGGCATTTAGACTCTAGGAAAGAAATCAAACCCCCAATGGATCCCATACATTTCAATCTCACTTTCAAACAAGTTCAGCAAACCCCAAGCCCAATAGGCACACGCATCCACCCACTCTTATCCTAGAGCCTTAAAACCTAACCCCTAATCACCTACCCATCATGAGCATCATCGACACCGTCAAAAAATTCCTCGGAATGAAGAAATCAGGCCCCCGCATCGAGCTCGTCGTCAGCTGCGAGAAACTCGAGAAACGCGTCGCCCTCCTCGAGGATGGCAAGCTCGAGGAGTACTCCATCGAGCGCGACAGCGAGCGCAACATTGTCGGCGGCATCTTCAAGGGGAAGGTCCGCAACATCGAGCACGGCCTCAAGGCCATGTTCGTCGACATCGGCTTCGAGAAGAACGCCTTCCTCCACTTCTGGGACGCCATCCCCGCCGCCCTCGACAGCGGCATCGAGGCCGTCCAGCGCTCCGGGAAGCCGGCACCCTCCAAGAAGAAACTCACCGCCAAGGACATCCCCAACGTCTATCCCGTCGGCAGCGAGATCATGGTGCAGGTCACCAAGGGGCCGATCGGCACCAAGGGGCCGCGCATCACCACCAACATCTCCATGGCCGGCCGCTACATGGTGCTCATGCCCTTCAACGACCAATGCGGCATCTCCCGCAAGATCGAGGATCCCAAGGAAAGGGCGCGCCTCCGCAAGATCCTCACCGAGCTGACCCTCCCCGAGGGGATGGGCATCATCATCCGCACCGCCGGCGAAGGCCAGAAGGCGCGCTTCTTCGTCCGCGACCTCGGATTCCTCCTCGACCAGTGGCGCGAGGTGGAGAAGGGGATGAAGGAGAAGCCCGCCGCATCGACCCTCATCCTCGAGCCCGACCTCGTCGACCGCACCGTCCGCGACCTCCTGACCGAGAGCGTCGACGCCGTCCATGTCGACGACATCAAGGCGTCCGAGCGCATGCAGGAACTCGTCGGCCAGATCTCCAAGCGCGCCAAAAAATCGATCCACTTCTACAGCGGTCAGAAGCCCATCTTCGACAACTTCGCCGTCCAGCCCCAGATCGACAGCGCCTTCCTCCGCCAGGTCTGGCTCCCGTGCGGCGGCTACCTCGTCATCGACGAGACCGAGGCGATGATCGCCGTCGACGTCAACACCGGCCGCAACAAGGGCAGCAAGGACATGGACAAGACCATCTTCCAGACCAACATGGAAGCCGCCGACGAAGTGGCCCGCCAGCTCCGCCTCCGCAACATCGGCGGACTCATCGTCGTCGACTTCATCGACATGAAGGGGCGCAAGGACCAGCAGGCCGTCTACCAGCGCATGCGCGACCGCCTGCGCCGTGACAAGGCCCGCACCCACGTCCTACCCATCTCCGCGCTCGGCCTCATGGAGATGACCCGCCAGCGCGCCCAGGAGAGCCTCTCCAGCTCCCTCTACACCAACTGCGCCTACTGCCACGGCAAGGGAGTCGTGAAGAGCCCCATGACCATGAGCGTCGAGCTCCAGCGCGCCCTCCACACCCTCATGAAGCGCCACGAGCATGAGATCCACGAGTTCAGGATCACGGTCCACCCCGAGCTGTTGAACCGCCTCCGCACCGAGGACGAGGAACTCCTCATCGACATCGAGCGGAAATACGCCGGCCGGCTCACCTTCAAGTCAGACCCGACCCTCCATGTGGAGAAGTTCCTCGTGGCGAATGCCATGACCAACGAAGAACTCAAAGTTTGACCGATGGGGGCTTTCGGCCCCTGACGGCGTTGGCCATCGGTCGGCGTAGGTATACTACGCCTTCCCTTGGCCGCCTTGTCAGGAACCGAAATCCCCTCATCGGCGAGGTGGTGACGCAGTCGCCATCAAACGGGCTATTAGACTGAACCAAGCTCCTATGGAGGAGCGCGGTAGACTACGACACAGTGGTAGCCAGAGGGGCGCCACGGCTTCCCGGGAGGGAAGAGGCGTCAATGCTGAAGACGGTTAGGTCAGAGGCCGAATCCGAAAAACGTCCCCGCATCGGCATGGTGGTGACGCAGTTGCCATCAAACAGGTGGTTAGGCTGTTAGACTGTTGGGCTGTTAGGTCAGAGGCCGGATACCAAAACAGGCACCTCGCTCTTTGCAGTGGCATTGAAACATACAGGTTTCACGCAACGGGCGCAAAGGTCGCCAAGAAAGGATCAAACAGTGGTACCCGATGAAACCAAGGGCGTGAGACAGCTGTTTTTTTTGAAATTTCTAGAAACGACCTCGCCATTAAAACGGAGCGACGGGGAACTCCTTGTTGCGATCGTTGCGTCCTTTGCGTGAAACTCATTCCGTGCCTGTCTTTTTTGCAATGTTCCCCCACTCGGAATAGCGAAGAGCCGCCCACTTTATACTGATCGCTGCCTGCTGATAGCTGATCACTGACTTCTCAGTTCGGCTTGGGAAAAACCAGCTTCACCTCCGCGCCGCCGAGAGGAGAGATTCCGAATGTGACAGTGCCGCCATGGTTCTTAATGGCCGTGTCGACGATGAAGAGACCGATGCCGGTTCCGGATTTCTTGGTGGTGGTGAGAGGGGCCCCCTTGGGGATTCCCTTCCTCCACCCCGGGCCGCTGTCACCAACGATCAAATCAGTGCTTCCCTCACGGGTTGCCAACTCGACCCTGATCTTCCTTTGTGCCGTGTTTCCATCCCGGATCGACTCGATGGCATTCCTGATCAGATTCACCACTGCAAGCTGGATCTGGGCATCGTCACCACGGATCAGTTGCCTCTTCACGATGGCCCCCTGACTAAGGGTGATTCGATGTTCCTTGAGGGATTGTTTGAGTTGGAGGATGGAACTGATGACTACCGTGCGGAGATCGACCGGCTTATGGTCTGTCTGCACATTGCGCATCAGCACCTTCATCTTCTCGATGGTGGAGACCACCTTCTCCGATTCCTTGAGCAGGTTCGTCAGAATATGATCCGCCGGATGTATCTTGGATCCACTCTTGCGGCTCCTTTCCAGCGCAATTCTCGAGTTGAGCACGATGGAGGCAAGCGGTTGGTTGATTTCATGGGCGACGGCAGAGGCGGAAAGGCTCGACAAGAGTTTCTGCTGGATCTTTTCACGATGCGAGGCTTCGACTGCTTTCTCCCTAAGCCTGGCTGTTTCGAGAGCTTTCTCTGCCTGCTTTCGTTCCGTGATGTCCAGCATGCAGACAACAAGGAGATCCTCCGATGCGATCGCATTGAAGACAACATCACGACGGGTGCCGTCCTTGCACCTGACCCGGAATTCCATAGATTCCACCGCCCCCCTGTTTTTGATAGCCCTTTCTCTGGCTGGATTCCATTTGGAAAAGACTTCGTTCCGGTATGTCTCGTCTGGATAGGCCAGTATGGCCCAGTCGGCAACAGTCCGGATCTCTCCCAGTGTGTAGCCAAAGGTCTCCACCGAGCGTTTGTTGATGAACGTGACCCTCTGCTCGTCGGTCAGCGTGGTGCAGACGATGGGGAAAGGGGCATTGTCGAGTATCCTGGCCAGTTGCGCCTCGCTGGCGGCAAGCCTCTGCTCCGCCGTTTTTCGAGCCGTAATGTCCGTGACCACCCCCCAGAAGAGCAGGCCATCCTTTCCGAAGTCCTGAGGTGTCGATTCGATCGTAACCCAGCGGATCTTTCCATGCACCAATAGGCGCCCTTCCCAACGAAATGGTTTTTTTTCCGCGGTACATATCGCATTCAGCGCGATCGCCTCCTCATACTCATCGGGATGGATTGACCGAAAAGCCTTCAACGGGTCATTCATACATTCCTCACGTTCCATGCCCGCAAACTCCATATACTTGGGGTTCACATAGAGTTGTCTTGCCGAACCGTCCTGAGAGAAGAGGAGTGCGTAAACTCCTACATGAAGACTTTCCGTCAGTTGAAGCGTTGTCCACTCGGAGATTGCCCCGGGGGTAGGGGCATTATCGGGATGGGCAGCCATCCTTTTCAGGAGCGCGCGTTCCAGCTTGGAGTTATTGTCCGGGAGGTTATTGACGCTTACCTGCTGAGGCGCGGAAGTTGCGGTGATTCCTTTCCGGGTGGCATTGGCATTTTTCCCCTTGTGTGTCTTGGCATTGGCCTTCGAGCCGGATTTCATTCCTGCTGTCTTCGTTTTGCTCATAGATTCTTGGGGAGGATCGTTGCGTCCCTCCTGATCGGAGAGTGATCGTCAAGACCCGGGTGAGGCACATGGTCGATTGAAGTCCTGATAGGCATCACCCGGAGGATCAGGATCTGTTCTCTCACCTGCTGTGATGCCGGATCGCCATCACGGCAAGTTCATTGCCCACCATATCGAGCTTTATGCTGATCGCTTTGCGGTGTCCTTGGACGGTATGGTACGAGATCCCCATCAGGGAAGCGATCTCCTTGCTCTGGATTCCGCTGCCGATCAGATCGAAAACCTCCCGTTCCTTGGCGCTAAGTTTTTTTAATTTTTCCTCAAAGGACGGAAATGCGGCGTGGAGGGGTGGGGTTGTGTGGGATGAGCGGAGTGCAACTGCATCCCCGATCGCACTGATAAGATCATCGTAGGCCTGCTCCTTCCTGACGATGGCCTGTATGTGTGGAGCCAGATCATCGGGACAGACGAAGGTGCTGGTCTCTCCTGAAACGATGATGATCCGGGCATCGCGGTTATTGCGGATCAGGCTTCTGGCAACTTTCAATCCGCTTCCATCAGGGAGAGCCAGATCCAGAAGCAGGAGATCGGGACGATGCTTCCTGCAGGCCTTTACGCCCTCCGCAACCGATTGGGGTGTCGCCACGACCTCTAATCCCGGGTCCTCCTTGAGAACCAAGGCGAGGAGTTGCTGAATCAGCAACTGATCCTCAAGAATCAAGCACTTCAGGCGAGTGGGCATAGTGGGGGGTGGAACGGATTGCCAAATTGAAGTCCCACCATACTGGCTAAAAGGTAAGAGATGGAATCCCCCTGCACAAGGGGGCCTGATTAAGGGGGCCTGAATCGGGCGGCTTAACGGAGGGGATAGGCAGATTTCTTCAAATGGATAGTTTTTCGTCCTTCATGAAAAGATTGACCCCTACGTCTTTGCATAAAGCTCCCTCGAGCCATCTTGCATTTGCAGCCTCGTTCCTCATGGCCATCACCGCCTTGGTCAACAGGGCTGATGCTCTCACAGATTTAATCATCGGGGACACCACGCCGAACCAATCTACCAATTTCTCCTCCGGGACCAATGACTATGATCAGATCATTATTGGTAACTCCAACACCTCCTACAACAACACCCTCACCGTTTCTGCCAATGGGGCCAGCGTGAATTCCGGGACCAACGATCCCACCTATGTGGGCAATGAAGGGTATTCCAACAAGTTGGTGATCACCAATCAAGGTTCTTACAGTGCGGGGGGGATAGTCTATATCGGCTTCGGTAACAACTCCTCCAACAACAGCGTGAATGTCACCGGATCCAACAGTAGGATGACAATCCAGCAGAACTCTACCAATAACAGCACATTTGTGGGGTATGCAGGATCGGGGAATTCCCTGAACATTTTGAACGGAGGTAGCGTAATTAATAACGGTATCAATTCCGAGTTTAACAGGCTTTTTGTCGGTTATACGACAAACTCCACTAATAACTCGGTGACGATCTCAGGATCGAACAGCACCTACCAAGGTAACTCATACAGCTTCCTGGGATACAATGGTTCTGGCAACTCCATGACCATCTCCAATGGAGGACTCTTCACGGGTAATAGGGCATTCTATGTCGGCGGGGGTGGGATCGGCGCTTCACAAGCCCGTACTACTAACGGCGTCGGATCCAACAATCTCCTCACCATCAACGGCGGGTCATTCAAACTGACGAATAGCAATTTTGGTGATCTCATGATCGGGGCCACGGCGGGGGGCAACCGAATCATCATTACCAACGGAGGAGTGGTTTCTGTCGTGTCGGCTGCGGTCGGCGCCGGCGCGGGAGACTATAACTTCTCCGGGACATCCGACAATAATTCGGCGGTGGTCACTGGAAACGGATCCCTCTGGTCCAATTCCTTCAGGTTCTTCGTCGGGGGATGGAATGATGAGGGTTATTTGGACGGCGCCGGGAACACCCTCGTGATCTCCAATGGCGGCAAGGTGATCAGTGGCGAAGGAATGATTGGTGCTGGGTCATCGTCATCGAACAACTCTGTGCTGGTGACGGGAAATGGGTCTATCTGGACTAATAGTAGCGAGGACTATAATTCGGGTAATCTCTATGTCGGAAATCAAGGTAGCAGCAATCAGTTGATCATTACCAATGAGGGAAAGGTGATCTCCTCGATGGGCGTGATCGGAGATGCAGGTTCGGATAACTCCGTGCTGGTGACCGGAAACAACTCTCTCTGGACAAACTCGGGAGCCCTCTTGGTGGGCCGCGAGGGCATCAGTAATCGGTTGACCATTGCCGACGGGGGAAAGGTGATCTCCTCGAACGGCGTGATCGGAGATACAGGTTCGGATAACTCGGTCCTCATCGCTGGAGGCGGATCGGCTTGGACGAACTCGGGAACCCTCACGGTGGGCTTATATGCCAAGAGCAACAGTCTCGTGGTCTCCAATGGGGGGAGAGTTGTCACCTCGGACGGCGTCATTGGTGACAAGGATTATGGAGCCACGGGCAACTCGGCGCTCATTACAGGAAACGGATCACTCTGGTCGAATAGCGGAAGCTTTACCGTTGGCGGTGGTACGCTCACGCTCGATCAGGGAGGGGCTCTTCAAAATGGCGGCACACTGACCGTGACCAATGCAGGTTCCCAACTCGCGGGTAATGGCACGGCCACCGTGACCGGAGGGGTGACGATCGCCGGCGGGGGCACGCTTGCTCCCTTCGGAACCAATGCCCTCACGATCTCGGGGGATCTGACATTCAGCAGTGGCGGCAACTTCCTCTGGAATCTCTTCACCAACAGCACCGTCGCCACGGGCAATACGAACTTCACGGCTCCGGTCACTCTCACCAACGGGGCACTCACGGTCACCGGAAGCACCTTCACGGTGAACTTCGGAGCGAATGTTGATTCGGCAAGCTCATTCTGGGAGACAGGAAAGTATTGGACCGTCATGAACGGGACGAATGTCAGCGGGGGTACGGGATTCAGCCTTGCCGTGTCAGGTAATAGTGGCGATTTCAGCGCTGCAAACTTTTCTCTCCTAAGCGTCAGCAATACTCTCCGTCTTGTCTACACAGCTCCATATCTCTGGAATACCAACACCCAAGCTTGGACCAATGGTGTCAACTGGAAGAGCGGCGTGGTGCCCACCTCCACAAACACGGCCTGGATCGATAACGGCGGCACTTCAGTTCTCACGACTAACGGAGAGGTCGATATCCTGGTTGTTGGACAGTCGAACCCGACCAATACAGGGAGCGGTCTCCTGATAACCAATGGAGGAAAGCTCACTGTGGGGACTTCGCTAACTTTGGGGGGGGCGACCAACTCCTCCAACAACCTCGTCCTGATTACAGGTGCCGGATCGACCCTGAGCAACAGCGGCACGACGCTGGTCGGTGGCGCCGGGAGCGGTTCGCTGACCGTGGCTGGCGGAGGCTCGCTCATCTCCTCGAATCTGACCGTGGGAGATAAGGCGGAATCCAAGGGAACCGTCACCATCTCCTCGGGCGGATCGGTCACCGCCACCAATGTCACGGTAGGTAACCTCAGCAACTCCACCGGCACCCTGACGCTCCGTGGTGGGGGCACCCTGACAACTCCGAATCTGACGCTTGCCGCATCGAGCAACTCCACCGGGACGATGAATATCGGATCGACGAGTCTTAACGATACCGGACTCTCTGTGGGAGCGGCCACGATCACCTTTGGACAGGGATATGGCACACTCAACTTCAATCAGGCGGACAATCTGACTTTTTCCAATGCCATCGGTTACAGCGGAAACATCTGGCGTCTCACCGGGATGGCCAGCATTAAGCAGCTCGGTGCAGGAACAACCACCTTCACGGGTCTCAGTTCCTATGATGGTGTTCTGGAAGTTCGTAACGGGAGTGTCTCCTTCTCGGGTGCGGCCTTTACGAACGCAGCCGGAGGCCTCGGTTACATCGGCATCTATGCGGACAACAGCCTGATGGAGATCAAAAATTCAGCCAGGGTGGTCACCACCTACATGGATATAGGCTATGCATATGCCACCAATGACAGAGTTCTTGTCACCGGTAGCAATTCGTTCCTCTCAACCGCGGAGATCGCAATCTACGGCTCCTCAAACTCCCTGGTGATCACCAACGGGGGCAGCGTTCTTGCCGGAACTCCCGGGGTCGGCGGTTCGTTGAAGGTGGGCATGTTCGGCGGCAATACCTACGGAAATAGCGTTATGGTGGCTGGCAGTTCCACGCTGACGGTCGGGGGATCGATCTACCTCGGATATGCCGGCTCCAGTAACAACTCCCTTACAGTCAGTGGTGCGGGGGCCTATGTCACCAATTCCGGAACCACCTACGTG
>JBAPTI010000080.1:0-1532 GCA_049282095.1 Chthoniobacterales bacterium | reverse complement strand
ATACCCGCAGCGGTCTCGCCCGAGCGAGCAACGCCACAACGACGAGCGGCGGGAGCCGCGTCGTAGCCTGCGAAGCAGTCCGGAGGACGAGACCGTCGGGAGACGGCGAGGCAAAAATCGACAAATGGCTTCAGCCCTCCGGGTTGCGGAGATCCAAGCCAAAGGCCACAAAGCCTTTGGCTTCGTGGCGTGGCACGGGGGCCAGCTGTGTTGGCTTGGCGCTTACAGCCCACTGCGGGGATGCTCGCGCCAAGCCGCCTTGCCCGCGGCCCATTCTTCCCGCAACGGCCTCTATGCGATTTAATCAGCGCTTCCCAAGGGAAAAATCCCCTCCAACGCGGCTCTCCCCAGTTTTCAGACAGTCTCTAAGAATCATTGTAATTGTCATGCATTGCATGGTGATTTTCCAATTGATGGAAGCGTGTGAACTAGGTTGAGTTAGTCCTGATGTCCGTCGAAATCCTCTCCCGAATCCAGTTCGCGCTTACAGTTTCGTTCCATTTCCTTTATCCGCCGATGACCATCGGCTTGGGAGTGCTCCTGGTGATCATGGAGGGCCTGTACCTCAAGACCAAGAATCCCCTCTTCCATCAACTCGCCCATTTCTGGACCAGGATTTTTGGTCTGATCTTTGCCATCGGCGTGGCGACCGGCATCGTCATGGAATTCGAGTTCGGGACGAACTGGGCCGCCTACTCGCGCTTTGTCGGTGACATCTTCGGAAGCGCCCTGGCCGCCGAAGGAATCTTCGCCTTCTTCCTGGAGTCCGGCTTCCTGGCCCTGCTCCTCTTCGGTTGGGACAAGGTAGGCCCCAAGACGCACTTCTTTGCCACCTGCATGGTCTGCCTCGGTTCCCATTTCAGCGCCATCTGGATCCTGATCGCCAACTCCTGGATGCAGACTCCGGCGGGCTTCCACCTCGAGAGGATCACGGGCGCCGTCCACACACGCCTTCCCGAGGGCTACATCGTCCAAGCCTCCGATCTGGGGCATGTCCGGGCGGTAGTCGATAATTTCTGGTTGATGATCACCAATCCCTCCTCCTTGGAGCGGATCTGTCACGTGGTCTTCGGTGCTTGGCTCGTGGGTTCTTTTCTCGTGATGAGCATCAGCGCCTGGTACCTCCTCAAGGGTAAACATCTCAGGTTTGCCAAGGCCTCGATGACGGTTGCCGTCTGCTTCGCCGCTTTCACCACCATCCTCCAGTCGATCAGTGCTGACTCAACGGCGCGCGGCGTGGTTCGCAACCAACCGATCAAATTGGCCTCCATGGAGGGAGTCTACACCACCCAGGACTACACCCCTATGACCCTCTTTGGCTGGGTCGACACCAAGAATCAGACCGTCCACGGCCCGCAGATCCCGGCTCTTCTGAGCTTCCTATGCTTCCATGATTTCAAAAAACCCGTGCAGGGACTCCTCTCAATGCCGAGCGATGAGTTTCTGGCAGCGCGCCATCCGGGCCTTTCCAAGGAAAAGCTTGCCGAGATCAGGCCAAATTACTGGCCCGCTGTGGGTGCTGTCTTCCAGAC
>JBAPTI010000079.1:0-45968 GCA_049282095.1 Chthoniobacterales bacterium | reverse complement strand
CTCCAGCAACGTTTTTGGGCTGTCCGTGCCGGAAGGGCTCTGGACGACTCCGTGGCTCCTGTCGCCGATGGCGGCAAGTCTGCTACCCTGAGCGGCAAGAAGGTCGTGGCCCCCGTTGCGGAGCCCGAGCAGAAGTGGGTCACCTTTGCCGATGGTAACGGCATGTGGTCCCAGGCTCAGAGCGTCAATAACCTCCCCGGTTACAACACCTACGGTGGTGGAGTTCAGATCGGCGCCACTTACGAGTTCCTCAAGGGCCTCAGCGTCGGACCTTATGTCGGATACCAGGGCACCAGGGTCAACTTCAACGGCTCCAACGGTGGTGGTAGTTCCGCCACCCAGAACAGTGTGCGCTACGGCCTGATGGGTGAATATCAGAAGGGTGGTTGGTACACTGACGGCATCGTCGGCGGAGCCTACAACTCGGTGGATGTGAACCATGGCATCAACATCTCCGGCAATGGCAACACATTCAGCTCCATGGCCAACGGGAATGTCGCCGGCGGTGAGTTCGACTCCATGCTCGGCACCGGCTATGAGTTCAAGGCTGGCAAGCTGACCTTCGGCCCCGCCACCAGCCTTCAGTACACCTATCTCCAGCTTGGTGGCACCACCGAGACCGGAGCCGGTCCTCTGAACCAGACCATCGGTTCCCAGAATGCCTCCAGTCTCCTCTACACACTCGGCGGTCAGGCTTCCTACACCATCGACCTGACCCAGAGCGTGAAGCTCCAGCCCTTCGCCAGCCTCGCCTGGCAGCATGAGTTCCTGCAGAACGGCTACAACCTGACCTCCTCGATCCTCGGTCAGAGCTACAACTACCAGACCACGAATCCCGGCCGCGATCAGTACATCGCCGGCATCGGCGGCAATCTGGTGCTCAGCAAGAGCATCAGCGCCTACGCGGTCTGCAACCTGATCAACGGAGACCAGAGGATCTTCAGCCAGGCCATCTCCGGTGGCATCAACTGGAAGTTCTAAGAAGTTTCGGTAGGTTTCAGTTCATCGGTACTGGTTTGACAACAGAGAGAGGGAGGCGTGAAAGCGCCTCCCTCTTTTTTTGGCTTTCTGGATGCTTTGAGCCGGTAAAGAAGGAAGACAGGGGACAATCTGGAACTCCGGAATTGCTTGCCTGGCCGTTGCTTCGCATCCGTTGCATCAGGAAAAAGCGACCGAGAGGATTTTTTATAACGAGAAGAATCCGAGGTTGAGTGCTGCTGAGACCGGGCAACAGACATCGCGTCCATGCCACTTCTCGAGAGATCTTGTTCCTGCTTTCCTGCTTTCCAGATTAAGACTCCCCTTCGACTCCTCTGTTTCCCGTCTCCGCGGCTTTACAAGAATGCCTTCAATTCGGAAGGTTGGGTGATGGCTCTCCCACTTTCCAAACGCTCGCGTTATATGCTGGGAAGGCCGCGTGCCGTCGTGCCGACGATCTGGAAGCGGATTGAGGATCTTCTCCGGTATGCCGCGGCCTCGTTGTTCGCCCTTCTTTTTCTGATCGTGGTGTTCGGCCTGCCCGCGCTTCTGGTGGTGACCTCGACCCACGGTCTGGGTGGCACGATCCGGAATCGGGCGGAGGGGTTGCTCGGGGGGAAAGACTACGAGGTCCAACTCGGCAAGGTACTCTTCAGTCCGCTCCGGGGTTTCATTTTGGAGCAGGTCCGGGTGCATGATCGCACTCCTCAAAAGAGGCTGGTCTGTTCAGCCGATCATCTGGCCGTTTCTGTCAACATGGACTCCATCCTCAGGGGGGCTCCGCGCTTGGAGAGGATCAACCTTCGGGATGTGACACTCGACATTCCGCTCGGGCCGACGGACCAACCTCGCCTCAGGCTGGATCATGTCAGGGGTGTGATCAGCTGCACTCCCGGACAGTTCAGGGTCTCGGCTCTCTCCTTTGAGCTTGCGAAAATCAGGGTGGAATTATCCGGAACATTCCTGAACCCGAAAAAATTCGCCCCCAAGCCGGTTTCCTCTGAAGGGCCTGGAAAAACAGCGCAGACGATCGATGCCATCCGCAAGGAGCTGGATGCGATTGCTTGGGAGGGGAAGCGGCCGGTTCTCACCATCGAGGCTGGCGGGGATCTGAGTGATTCCGAGAGCCTTCGCGTCGAGGAGGCGCATCTTGAAACAGGTGCCGGGAAATGGAGGACGCTTGCTTTCCGACAGCTTGAGTTGTCCGCCGACTACGCCGCGAGAAAGTTAAGATTGGAAAAACTCCTCATTGATGACGGGACGGGAATCCTGCAGGCCGTCGGATCCGCTGACTTCAGTGAGAACAGGGGCTGGTTGGAATTCGGCGGCGCATTCTCCGGCGCACCGATTCCGCAGCTCCTTCTAGGCAGGGAAAAAGCCAAGGATTGGGAATGGATCGATCCGATCCGCCTGAACGGAAAGTTCGGCGTGGACTGGAGCGCAGGCAAGCCGGTGATCAACGGGACGGCTGGGTTGGCGGTTGGCCGCTTCAGTTACAAGGGAGTCTCGATGTGGTCGCTTTCGGGAGGGGCCGCATTCCGCGAGGGGAAGATCCTGATCCGTGACCTGCAGGCCGAGGGAGATCCCGGAAGCCTGAAGGCAGACCTTCTGATCGCGCCGGGGGACAACCGCGTGCGCCTCTCCGCCGGCCTCTTTCCGGGAAAGCTTGCCCCGGTGGTTGCGGGGCACGCTGCGGAGGCGTTGAGTGCGATGGATTTCAAGGATCCCCTCATGGTGACCTTCGAGGGAGGAATGCCGGGAAGCGATCCGACGACCGTCAAGGGAAGCGGATCACTCTCGCTTGGCAAGGGGGCGATGAGGGGAGCCTGGATCGATAATCTCTCGGCCCGCGTGGAGGTGGCCAACGGAGCCGCCTCTTTCCGCGACATCATTGTAAAGATGGGTGAGGGAACCGGCCGCGGGGAGTTTGTCTACGACTACAAGAACTGGGAGGGGCGCTTCCCGGGTGTGCGGACCAGCATGGATCCCGTCAAGATCATGACCTGGATCGATCCGCGCATCGCCGAGGGGCTCAAGGAGTATCGCTTCAACAAGCCGCCGGAGGTGCAGCTCACCGGGAAGGTGGGGCTGAAGAACCCCGCCAAGAACGACCTCCGCATCGCTATCAACGCTCCATCTGGTATGGGCTACACCCTCATCGGCAGGAATCTTCCCTTCGGTCCCACCAGCGGCACCGTTCTGCTGAAGGGGCAGAAGCTCCTCATCGACATTCCGACGTCGCGGCTCTTCGGAGGCGATGTCGCGTTGAAGGCGGATGTCTCCGTGGCGCCGGGTGACAGCCGCTACGGGGCTTCCGTGCATCTCGAGGATGTCGATTTCAAGGATGTCACCAAGCTCTACTTCGACTACGAGGAATCCAGCGGCAAGTTGACCGCCGACTATGCGTTCCGGGCGGTGGGAGGCAATGATCGCGCAATGACCGGAAAGGGAAATCTTCTCATCAAGGATGGGAATGTCCTCGCGATGCCGGTGCTCGGCCCTCTTTCGCTCCTGCTCGGAGAGGTCATTCCGGGATTCGGCTACCAGTCCGCCAGGGAGGCCACGGCCGACTTCACCGTCGCGAACGGAGCCATCACCACGCGCGATCTGCTGATCAAGGGAAAGGGGTTCAGCATGATTGGAAACGGCAGCATTTTCTATCTGGAGGACAGAATGAACATGAACATCCGCCTCAATGCACAGGGATTGCCGGGTGTGGTGCTCTTTCCGGTGAGCAAGATCTTCGAGTACGAGTCGGTCGGGTCGGCAAAGAATCCCAAGTGGCGGCCGAAACTGCTCCCCAAGATCGGCGGCGCGGCCTCACCCTCGCCCCAGCCGCAGGCTTCCCCCGCCGCCCCGTAGAGCGGTTTTGCTTCATTCTTCTGCCTTCATCGTTTTGGCTCCTCGCTGTTTGCAGCGATTGATTCGTGGAGAAAAATCAGAAAGCAGGAAAACAGGAGGGCAGGAAAAGGGAATCGATCCGGGGACTTTTTGAATCACCACGCCGGGTGCTTGGAATTCTCCAAATCCGCGTGAGAAACCATTCCGCCTTTCCTGTTTTCTGATTGAAGAAACATCTCGGTCCCTTTCGCCGTCATCCTTTTCAAATCAGGGTCAGGGTCGCCAGCATCCTTCCGGTCATCCCCTTCTCGCGGCGGTAGGAGTAGTAGCGCTCCGGATAACATGCCGTGCAGATTTCCTCGTCATGGATTTCCAAAACCCCTTCCGCCTTGGCCTGTCTGCGGATCTCCGCGGCGAAATCGACCTCGTAGCAGGGGGGGCGGATACAGGGGCCGATGGTCACGCTCAGTTCCGATGGGGGCAATCCGGTTCGCGCGCAGAGTTCGCGGATTCCTCTCGGAACGATGCCCGATTCGGTACCCTTCTTTCCCGAATGCAGGAGGGCTCCCGCGGATCCGTCCCGGGCGACGATCCAGACGGGGGCGCAGTCGGCGACCGAGATCCCGAGCGTGATGCCGCGGGTCATGGTCAGCAGGCCATCGGCTCCCGGGATTGGCTTTTCGGAGGGTTCCGTGACGATGGCGATCTCCGCCCCGTGGATCTGCTCGGCGGTGACCAAGGGGTAGCTGCCGAGTCCCTGCTCCGCGAGCAACCTGCGTTGATGCGGCGCCAGTGCCGCCATCGCCGCATCGCGCTCAAGGGTGACCTCGATGCCGGGGATCCGCCCGATGAATCGCGCATCGACCGGTGAAGCCGACTCGTGAACCGAGATCGGGACGACCGCCACGGTGGGATGGTTTTCGCTCAATCGACGGGTTTCTTGTCGTTCCCGTTGCTCTTCTTGGAGGACTTGCCCTTGGTCTTCGGGTCCAAGGGCTGCTCCTGCTTGCGCACGGTGGAGCTCTTGATCAAATCGTCGAACTTCACTCCCGGCGGCAGGGGGTCATCCTTCCGCATCGATCTCGGAAGTTGGGGACGGGCGCGGTTCTCGGCATTGAGTGACTGGTAGCGTGCCTTCTCCCACTTGTTGAGGGGATCGTCGAAGAGTTCTTCGTACTGCGTGTGAAGCGAGAGGGCGCGGTCGTATTCCGCGGTCGCGGAGATGTATTGGAAGAGCGCGGAAAGAACCGAGGTCTGGGCCTGGAGGAGCTGGACCTGCGCGTTGATCACATCAAGCTGGACGCCGGCGCCTGCATCGAGTCGCTCGCGGGAGAGCCTGAGTGCCTCGGCCGCCTGTTCCACGGTGGCTCTCTGGCTCTCGATGGTTTCCTTCGCCTGCTGGAGGTTGGAGATCGCTGTCTGAACCTCGGTGACAACGCCGCGGACGGAGTTGTCATAGGCGATCTTGGCGCTCTGCATGGTCGCCTTGGCCTGCTTGACCGCGCCGTATGTGGCAAGGCCGTCAAAGACCGCCCAACTGCCGGTGGCCCCGAAGAACCATCCCTCGATGGTCTCCGAGAGGGTCTGGTCATACTTGTAGCTCTGGATCTGGTAGCCGCCGTTGGCATTGATCGTCGGCAACCAGCCCGAGATGGCCGCGGTCACCTGTTTCGCCGTGACCAGGATGTTGGAGCGTTGGGCCTTGAGCGAGGGGTTGCGCTGAAGCGCCGTGTGGATCGAGGCGTTCTCGTCGATCTTGCGGGGATAGTATCCGAGCTCCCCGTTGACATCGAAGGGGATCTTGACGTTCTGGATGTTCGGGTAGTCCATGCCGATCAGCTGGACGAGACGGAACAGGGAGACGCGGAGGTTGTTTTCCGCGGCGATGAGCGGAGGCATGGCGTTGGCCATCTGGACCTGCGCCTGAAGAACGTTGAAGCGGGGGACGGTGCCCGCGTCATAGCGGCTCTGCTGGTCGGTGACCTGCGTGCTGTAGAGCGCCACCTGCTGCTCGTTCGCAATGACAAGCGCCCTGTTCAGGACGACCTGGTAGAACTGGCGCACCACGTCGGCCACCACGCGGTCGATGGTCTGGCGGAGTTGGAAATAGGCGATCTGTTCGGAGAGCTTGGCCGCTTCAGTGAGGGCGGGGGTCTTCCATCCGTCGTAGAGAAGCTGGGTGCCTTGGAAGTTGATGTTCCATGCCTGGTTGACCTGAACGCTGGGGATTCCGGCGCTGGAGGCCCCGGGAGGCTTCTGGCCGTTCTGGATCTGGGGATCCAGCCAGGTGTATCCCGGTTGGACATTGAGTCTCGGAAGGAGGCCGGCGCGGACGTTGATGTAGTTGCCGGAGGCTCTCTGGATGTTCTGGACGGCGGTCAGGATGTCGGGATTGTGCGCCAGGGCATACTGGACCACCTCATCGACGTTCATCCTCTTGGCATCCTTGGCGATGATGCCGGGGACGATCTTGTTGCCTGCTTTGGCAAGGGCCTCCGCCGTCAGAGGCACGTCCTTCACGAGCTTCATGATCTTGTCGATCAGCCCGAAATTGTTGGTCGTCGGCGTGGGCAGGGGGATGGGCCCCGTCGTGGTTTCCGGGAGGGGTGCCGGGAGTGATTCCGGCGTGATCGGGTTGGTGATCAGCGGGGAGGTCGGGAGATCGGGGGCCGGGAGTGACGGGAGGTTGGTGAAGCTGTTCGTTCCGGCATTCAGTCCCTCGGGGGTGAGGGGGGGATTGGTGGCAAGTTCGGGGAGCACCGACGCTCCGGTTGGGGATAGGTCGGAAGAGGAGGGAAGGTTGGTCGCCCCGATCGGGATATTCGTTCCGGCCTCGACGGGGGCCTGAGACCCCACCGAGATCCCTTGGATACTGGCATCGTTGGCAGCCGGTTGCTGGGCGACAAGGGCTGAGGAAAGCCCTGCCCAGAGAGCGGCAATAAGGAAAGCAGGATGTTTCATCGGTGGCAGGAGGTGCAGTATTCGTGGATTTTCCGGTAAATGTCCAACCAAGCGTTTTGTTCCCCGGGATCCAGCAGGCCCATCACCTTCTCCAGATTGCCGATCATTTCCTGCCGGATGCCCTCGACCAGGCGCTTACCCTTCGGTGTGGCCGCCACGGTCACCTTGCGCCGATCATCCGCTTCATGGCTGCGCCGGACGTAGCCCAGCTTTTCCAGGCGCTGGACGAGGCCTGTCGCCGCGGGAGTGCTGTGGTTCATCAGTTCCGCGATGCGGCTCATGCCGGTTCCCCCCTGTGCGCAGAGGTGCCCCAGCAGGAAGAACTGGGGAAAGGAGACCTTCCCCCGTGCCAGTTCGCCCATGAGGCTCGCCATGAACCGGCGCTGCATGACCATGATGATGTCGGCCAGCGAGCCGATCTCGTCGAGGTTGAGCGGTTGTTCCTTGGAAGGGTTCATGGATCATTAATCCTTAATCTTTAAGGTAATTAACAAAAAATGATGCTGGCGCGAAAAGGCGCGGGAGTCAATCCGGCCTGCCCGCGAGCCAAATCACGCTCACTGCTGGATGCGATCCCCCTGTTCCGGGTGGCCGCTGAGGATGTCGGCCACGAAGTAGGGGGGCTGGATTTCGGCCACTTTCAGCCGGGCAGGGTCCCCTCCCGTGGCCGTGACCAGCAACTCCATGCCCGTCGCAACCATGATGCCGGGTTCCAGTTCCGCGATGACGTAGCTTCCGTCGTTGGCGAGGGTCCGTACCGTCCCGATATGGCGGAGAGGCACCGCCTTCGGAGGTGGCGTCGGTTTGGGGCGCCCCATTCCAAAGGGGTGAGCGAGGGCAGCAAGAAAGCCCGACGGCGATTTCGAAGGGCTTTGGGAGGGTTGGGCGGGCTTTTGTCCACGGGGGGGGAGGAGGGAGCATCCACCTGCAAGAAGTGCAGGAAGGAGAAGCGGGAGAAGCAAATGGGGTGTCGACCTCACCCCTCTTTATTGCTCCCGGCGGGGGAGGAAATCAACACGGACGCACTGCTCTCCCGATGATCGGGATCCGGATGCACTTGCCCCGCGTCCCTCTAGACAGCATAAATCATCCGGTCATGCCATCAGCCGCCGTCGCCTACCTTGGCCCCGAGGGGACCTTCTCTCATCTCGTGGCGTTGCGCCGTTATCCCAAGGGAAAGTGCCTTCCCTGCGCAACCATCAGCGAAGTCTTTCACGCCGTGCGATCGGGCGCCGCGGCATCCGGCATCGTGCCGATCGAGAACTCCTCCGGGGGAACCATCACCGAGACTGTCGATCTTCTCATCGAGGAGGCGGGCCATCTCTTTGTCACGGAGGAACTGGCCCTTGATGTGCGGCTCGCTCTGCTTGGAAAGAAAGGGGCGAAGTTTGCCGCCCTGAGAACCCTCTATTCCCATGTCATGCCGCTCCGCCATCATCGGGAGTGGATCCTGCGGAATCTGCCGGGCGTCACGATGGTCGAGTCTTCCAGCACGGCCGAGGCCGCCAGGAAAGCCGCACGCTCCGCCACCTCGGCCGCCCTGGCGGCCCCCGGAGCCGCCGAACTCTACGGACTCTCCATTCTGAAGTTTCCCGTCCGTCCCGAGGCGGTGAACGTGACCCACTTCTTTGTGATCGCCGCGGCGCCTTCGAATTCCAAGGTCGCCGCAAAAGCGCCCGCTTCCGGAAAAACCCGCCGCAAGACCGCCATCGTCGCGGCGCTTCCGCAGACATCGGGAAGCCTTCACCGTTTTCTCGGCCCGTTCGCCCGCGCCGGAGTGAACCTCTGCCGCATCGTCTCGCGCCCCGTCCCGGGCCAGCCTGAGACCTATGTTTTCTACCTCGAGGTCGAGGGGGCGGAGGCCGAAGCGAAGGTCCGCAAGGCGCTGGCCGGTGCACGCAGGCTCTCCGTCCGCCTCGAGATCCTGGGCTCCTGCGCGACCCGCACCCGTTACCGTTCGTGACCAACACCACAGCGTTCTTGCCAAACACCCTTTCTTTGCCAAAACAACAACCACGCATCCCATGATCACGGCACGTCTCCACAACACCCTCCTCCTGCTTCTCCTTGCACTTGTTGCCGGCGCGCCGATGGCCGCGGCCGCCGAGGCGCCGACCATCACCGTCCGCAAGAGCGATGCCCTGAACGTGGCATTCTCCGGCATCGGCGGCAGCGACGGGGCGGCCGTTTCGAAGGTCGTCCAGAACGACCTTGGCCTCGCCGGATGGTTCGCCCTCGTGCAGCCCGGCATGGCCAGCTTCACCGTCAGCGGCACCGCGGCCGGCGGCGTGCTGCAGGGGAAGGTCACCAAGGGGAACGAGGTCGTTCTCTCCAAGAGCTACAGCGGTTCGCCCCGGGTCGCCGCGCACAGGTTCGTGGATGACATCGTCGAGACCCTCACCGGACACAAGGGCATCGCCTCGACCACCATCGCCTTCATCAGCAACCGCAGCGGACGCAAGGAAGTCTACCTAGCCGACTACGACGGCGCCAACGGCCGCCAACTCACCCATGACAACGGCCTGAGCGTCTCGCCGGCCCTCAGTCCCGACGGCCGCAAGCTCGCCTACACCGGGTATCAGGCCGGCTACGCCGACATCTACGTCATCGATCTTGCCACCGGCTCCCGCGTCCGTCTCGTGAAGTTCCCGGGCACCAATTCCGGCGCACGATTCTCGCCCAACGGCGGCCAGCTTGCCTGCTCCGTCAGCAAGGACGGGAATCCCGAACTCTACATCATCGGCCTCGGCGGCGGCGCGCGCCGGCTCACCCGCACCCGCGGTTGCGAATCCTCGCCGGCATGGTCCCCCGACGGCGGCGAGATCATCTATTCCAGCGACGAGAGCGGATCGCCCCAGCTCTACCGCATCGGTGCGGGGGGCGGTGGCGGACGGATGATTCCGACCGGGTTCGGATACTGCACCGAGCCGAGTTGGTCGCCCGACGGCCAGCGCCTCGCCTTCAACGTCCGCTCCGGCGGAGGGTTTGCCATCGCTGTCATGGATCTCGGCAGTGGCGGCGGGGCCCGCATCGTCGCCCAGGGCGAGAACCCCGTCTGGGGCGCCGACTCCCGCCACCTCGTCTACAGCACCGGCGGCACCATCTCCCTGCTCGATGTCCCGACCGGAAAGTCCACGCCCGTCGTGAGCGGCCTCGGCAAAGTCACCGAGCCCACCTGGTCAAGGTAGCGCGGTCTGATTCTCTACGGATCGTTCAGTCACTCCCCCTGGCCTTCAGCCTATCCCTTTCATCCCCTTGATCCCTGTGAATCTTTCCTCCTTTGGTCTCACCGTCTTAAGACTAAACACCTTTTCCCTTTTTATAGTTGCCAAGCAGCCCTCACTCTGAAATCTTCCACCCCCCATGCCAAAAGCCATCGCCCGCAGCAAAACCAAGAAGTCCGTGGCCAAGCGTTTCAAGCTTACCGCCACGGGCAAGGTCGTTCGGTCGAAGGCCGGTCGGCGTCACCTTCTCCAGTCCAAGAGCTCCAAGCGCAAGCGCAAGCTCGGCAAACAGGTCGTCGTCGATGATACCGACGTGGCCCGCGTGAAGGCGAACCTGCCTTTCGGCCTCAGGTAAACGACCAGAGACATACGATCCGAGGATCTGGCCGGAATATTCCGGCCTGCCCGGGCGGGTGAGATCCCGGATCGAAACACAACAAACAGCCTGCCCGAAGAGGCCCGCCGTGTCACAGCGGCGGGAATGACAGATGCCTAGAGCCACCAATTCACCCGCCAGTCGCGCACGTCGCAAGCGGGTCATCGAAGAGGCCAGCGGATACCGCGGCCGCCGTTCCAAACTCTTCCGCTACGCGAAGGATGCCCGGATGAAGGGCAAGTACTGGGCGTACCGCGACCGCAAGACCCGCAAGCGCAACGTCCGCTCGCTCTGGATCACCCGTCTGAACGCCGCCGTGCGTGCCCAGGGGATGACCTACAACCGCTTCATCGAGGGCCTCAAGGCCGCCAACATCCTGCTCGACCGCAAGGTCCTTTCGGACATCGCGATCCAGGACGAGGGAGCCTTTGCCCAGATCGTTGCCAAGGCCAAGTCCTCCCTCGAGGCCAAGCCTAAGGCACCGAAAGCCAAAGCCGCCTGATTTCTTGCTCGCCGGGAGTTCCCCCGGATCCCTTTCCGTGGAAACCCAGATCGAGCAACTCCGGGTCGAGGCGCTCTCCGCAATCGCGGGAGCGTCCGACGCCGCGGCGCTGAAGGAGGCACGCGTTCGCTTCCTCGGCAAGACCGGTTCCGTCTCGCTGCTCAGCGAGGGGATGCGCAACCTCTCCAAGGAGGAGCGACCCGTCATGGGGAAGCTTCTCAATGACCTGCGCACCGCTGTCACGGCAGCCCTTGAGGAGAAGGAAAACGCCCTCACCGCGCAGGCCGACGCGGCCGCGTTCGCCTCCATCGACGCATCCCTCCCGGGCACGTCTCCAGAGGCCGGGTCGCTCCACCCGCTCACCCTGCTGGTCGACCGCGCCGTCCAGATCTTCCGCCGACTCGGATTCGCCATCGCCGACGGCCCCGACATCGAGACCGAGTGGCACTGCTTCGACGCGCTGAACACCCCCGCCGACCATCCCGCGCGCAACGAGCAGGACACCTTTTATCTTCCCGACGGGCGTCTTCTCCGCACCCACACCTCCTCGATCCAGATCAGGACCATGGTGGCGAACCCGCCCCCGATCCGCATCATTGCGCCCGGCGCCGCCTACCGCCGCGACGAGGTCGACGCCACGCATCTGGCCCAGTTCACCCAGATGGAGGGGCTCTATGTCGCTCCCGGCGTGAGCCTCGCCGACCTGAAGGGGACGATCGAATTCTTCTTCCGCGAGCTTTTCGGATCCGGCACCGAGATCCGGTTCCGCCCCCACTTCTTCCCCTTCACCGAGCCGAGCTACGAGATCGATCTGCGCACCGAGGCCCTCGGCGGCAAGTGGATGGAGCTGGCCGGCTGCGGCATGGTCGATCCCGCCGTCTTCGGGGAGGTCAACAGGCAGCGCGGTGACAGCGCCTACGATCCGGAGAAGGTGAGCGGGTTTGCGTTCGGCTTCGGCCTTGACCGCCTCGCCATGAACCTGACAGGCGTCTCCGACATCCGGATGCTCACCGAGAACGACCTTCGCTTCCTTTCGCGATTCACGGCATGAAAATTTCCCTCTCCTGGCTGAAGGAACATCTCCGCACCGACAAACCGGCCTCCAAGATCGCGCGGATCCTGACCGATGCGGGTCTCGAGGTGGGCGCTGTCGAGTCCAACGGCGCCACGACCGCCAAGGTGGTCGCCGCCCGGATCCTCGAGTCGGTCCAGCACCCGAATGCCGACCGCCTCAGCGTCTGCAAGGTCGATGACGGAAGCGGAACGCCGCGCCAGATCGTCTGCGGCGCCAAGAACTACAAGGTCGGGGACACGGTGCCGCTCGCGCAACCAGGCGCCGTCATGCCGGGTGACTTCAAGATCAAGGTCGGCAAGCTCCGCGGGGTGGAGAGCGAGGGGATGATGTGCAGTTCCAAGGAACTGGGTCTCGGTGAGGGGGCCGACGGGTTGCTTATTCTTGATCCCGCGACCACGATCGGCACACCGCTGACGGAGCTGTTTCCCGCCGAAGAGGTCTTTGAGATCGAGATCACGCCGAACCGTCCCGACTGGCTCGGTCACCTCGGCGTTGCCCGCGAGGCCGCCGCGTTCGGCTGCGGCGAACTGATCAGTCCCGCCCCCGCCCTTCCCTCCACGAAAGAGGATGCTTCCATTGCCGCCATTGCCGCTCCTGACGCCGCATCCTTCTACAGTATCCGCCGCATCGACGGTGTGAAGGTCGCCCCCAGTCCCGAGTGGCTCCGCAAGCGTCTCGAATCGGTCGGATTGCGTCCGATCAACAACATCGTCGACATCACCAATTTCGTGATGTTCGAGACGGGACAGCCGCTCCATGCCTTTGACGCCGGAACGGTCTCGGGAGCATTGGTCGTCCGCATGGCCGCCGAGGGGGAGAAGTTCACCGCCCTCGATGGTTCGGAGCATCAGCTGACGCCCGGCGATCCCGTCATTGCCGACTCCAAGGGAGCTCAGGGGGTTCTTGCTTTGGCTGGAATCACCGGCGGCAAGGCGAGCGGTGTGTCCGACGGCACGACCTCCATCCTGCTGGAGAGCGCTGTCTTCACACCCGGAGTCATCCGACGCGCCGCCCGGGCTCACGGACTCTCGACCGATTCCAGCTACCGCTTCGAGCGCGGCATGGATGCCGCGGGTGCTCTTGCCGCTTCGGCGCGCGCCACCGCACTCATCCTGGAGATCGCCGGTGGAACCGCCTCCCCCGATCTGGCCGTCGCAGGATCGATTCCCTCGCCGCGCGTGGTGACACTGCAGGGCGACCGTGTCCGCTCGCTCCTCGGCATCGATCTTGATGACGCCGTCATCGCCGCTCTTCTTGCCAAGCTGGGTCTCAGGCAGGTCCCGGATGGCTTTGAGATCCCCGCCTGGCGCAACGATCTGACCCGGGAGGTGGACCTCATCGAGGAGGTCGCCCGACTGCACGGCATCGGCAACATCACCTCCCGTCTCCAAGCGGGGGCCGCCCTCTCCAGTGAGGCGGACCGTTCCTATGACTTCGCGCTCGGCCTGCGCCGCCGGCTTGCCGGAGCGGGATTCCACGAGGCCCGTAGCGGCACCCTGACCGGGAGCCGTGACCAGGAAGCCTTCTCCACCGGAGGCGTGATCGCCGTCCGCAATCCGATGGGCGAGGAACACTCGACGCTCCGTGGCAGCCTGATCCCTGGCCTGCTCGATTCCGTGGCCCGCAATCTCCGTCACGGTGCCGAATCGGTCCGACTCTTCGAGATCGGCCGCGTCTACCAGACCCCGGAAAAGAACAAGGCCGAGGAGCGCCTCCGTCTCGGTCTCGTGATGACGGGGCGTGTTCATGCTGAAAACTGGCGCGGCGAGCCCGCCCGCCCGCTCGACCTCTTCGACCTGAAGGGCGTGCTTTCCCGGTTTGGTGCCGTCACCTTCCGCGCCGCAAGCCATGCACGGCTTCCTTTGGCCCTTGAGATCCTGATCAGCGGCAAGCCCGCCGGCCTCCTTGGCATCCTCTCACCCGCCGATGCCCGCGAGGTGATGGTCGGCGGCCACCAGGGACAGATCCTTGTCGCGGAACTCGATCTCGCCCCTCTGGAGAAATTCTCAACCGCCGCCGTCTCCAAGGGGACCGCCGCCCTTCCGAAGTTCCCCTCCGTCCGTCGCGATCTCGCCCTGCTCCTCGATGCCGCCGTGCCTTACGCCGTTGTCGAGGAGACGGCCCTCGCCGCCAAGGAGGAGTTACTGACCGGCATCATTCCGTTCGACATCTTCAGCGATCCGAAGGGTGAGAAGGTTCCTCTTGGCAAAAAGTCCCTGGCCGTTGCCTTGACTTTCCAGCACGCCGACCGAACCTTGACCACGGAAGAGGTGAACGACGCGCTCGCGCGGATCGTCACCCGGCTTCGGGAATCGGCTGGTGCCGAGATCCGAGGCTGAATCTTCGAACCATGAACATGGTTGTCGTTCTCTAAATTTTTGAATTTGCCCTGCGGTGTTCGGGATTCGGTCTGTATGCTCCCGATCCGATGTGATCAAACCGGAGGCTGAACCGCGCGGAACAATGACAGGCCTTCACTGGAGGTCAGCGGTCCGCTTGGAGGTCTCCACCCTTACCTATATTGGGAACGGGATCGCGACCTAACGGCACCGCGGGGCTCCCTTCGGCGCAGGGCGTCGTTGCTGATCGGTCGGCGTAGGACGTCTACGCCTTCCCTCACGACGCCTAGCCCTGCATCCTAAGTGAGGCACTGCTCCATGAGCATGGCTGCACGGAAAAATCGTCAAACGGCATAACCAAGAGAACTTCGCCTCTCTTTCTTTGGCTCTTTGCTATTCGGAGTGGGGAAATATTCCGGAAAAGTCACGGAATAGGGTTCACGCTAAGGACGCAACGAACGCAACGAGGAGTTCCCCATCGCCCTGTTTATATCGGCAGGGGTGGTTCAAGAAATTCCAATAAACCCACCGTTCTCGCAACCTTGGTTTCATCTGGCACCACTCTTTATACCTGACTTTGCGACCTTTGCGGCCGTTACGTGATAACTTCCCCCCGTTGGATCTACCTTCATGGTTCTTTCCTGATTAGTCTCCTGTGTCTCAGACTACCCACTCAAAAACAGCGAGGAGCCCTTTCTTTTGACGGGTTATACCATTTCCATGATTAGTCTGGTGGAATTGGCGAAGGGGTTTTGGTGATGGGCTAGGCGGAAGAACGAGGGCAACCAAGCCCGTGGGGACGGGTGCGGAAGACTGCGGTTGATAACGCAGTCTCGAAGAGGTGGCACCGTCCGCCGGTAGGCGGATGCCATCAATCTGAAGATAACCCGAGGGATGACAACAACGCCCATCGCCGAAAGAACAAGCTGATTTCACCAGAATAAGAGTGGAGATGGTATTATAACCGATGAAGTGTGACAAAAACGCTTGCCTATCTTGAGTGGGAATCTGTAACACACGCACATGCGGATGCGTGAATATGCGAAGCTTCGCTCTTTTTTCAGAAGAGTGGGCAGGGAATTCTTAATTCATTTCACGCCCAGTCAGGACTTCTTGCGGCACAAAAGGTACTGGTTTCCTGCGAAGCGTCGCGGGTGGGGGTGGGGTGCTCCGATTTGTTGGGAGGGAAAAGTGGTGGTGTTGATCTATGTCATCACCCAGATCCAGGGAGCAAGGTTCCTGGAGAGCGCGCCGCACCGGACGCTTCTCATGGTCGGAATCTCCACCACATGGCTTGTGGCGGTCTGCTTCTGGAAAGGTGAAAAGGTGCGCGGGGGCGCAGCTTAGTCATGCGAGCTTACGAGCGAGCAGTCCCGAGACTGCTATGTCGAGGGATGCCTGGTCAGGATGACCGGCAGACAACAACCCCGCCGGCGTTGGGATGAGGGGATTTGACCCGCGTCAGGTTCCCGGCTTCGCGCTCATTCCTGACCCGTCATCCGAAAAATACCGTCGCCATCACCCGAAAGCGGTCATTAGTTAAAGCTCATGTGCTGGCTCCGCATCCAAAGAGTGCTGATCCTTGGGCCTAGCTGCCCGCAAAAGATTTTCATCTGTTGAAACTAGTGCGCTGCTTGCGCATCAAAAAAATCCGGTCGCCAGCAGAAGCAATTTCATTCAAGGCTCGTTCGTGACCAATCCTGAAAGGAAGATCTGGTTTCCGGCCAAGCGCTACGGTTGGGGTTGGGGGATCCCCTGCTGCTGGCAGGGGTGGGTGGTTTTTGCGGTTTGGATCTTGCTGATGGGCCTCTCTGCATGGGTGTTCCTTCCCCGGCACCCCTGGCTATTTCAGGGTGCGGTCTGGACTTTAGCTGGGGCCTTGATCGCCGTTTGCTGGTGGAAGGGTGAGAAACCCCGCTGGCGCTGGGGGAAGGATTGATTTTTACCCCGGTAGGGGCGAGGCTTCGGGCTCATGTTTTTAGGTACCCTCAAAGTCATCGGCATCATTCTCGAGGTGGTGCTGCTCTTCAACCTCCTCATCGTGGTCCATGAACTGGGTCACTTCTTCGCTGCGAAGTGGCGTGGTCTGAAGGTTGAGAAGTTCGCCGTCTGGTTCGGCAAGCCGCTCTGGTCGAAGACCGTGGGAGGCGTGGAGTACCGCCTGGGAAGCATTCCTGCCGGTGGTTTCGTGGCCATTCCCCAACTTGCCCCGATGGAGGCGATCGAGGGGAAGACGGACGAGAAGGGGGAGGATCTTCCGCCCGCCCGTCCTCTCGACAAGATCATCGTGGCCGCCGCAGGTCCGGCCGCCAGCCTCGGCCTTGCCTTTCTCTTCGCCTGTGTCGTCTGGTTCGTGGGCCGTCCTGTCAGCGAGGCGGAGACCACGAATCAGATCGGTTATGTGCTGGAGGGAGGTCCGGCCGCGAGGGCCGGGCTGCAGGCCGGTGACAGGATCCTCTCCGTGAACGGCCACCCGGTGAAGCGGATCAACGGGATGGGACGCATGGGCGACAGCGTCGCCTGGAATGTCGCCGTGAGTTCCTCCCCGGTGATTCCGATCCGCTTCGAGCGCGACGGCAAGGAACGGGTCGTCGAGGTCGAGCCGGTCATCCAGCCTCGCAGCGGATGGGGACGGAAGAACCTCCGCCAGATCCAGATCATCCCGGCCGTCACCCCGATGGTGGCGCGGGTTTTCTCGAACAGCCCGGCCGAGCAGGCGGGCTTGCGCAGGGGTGACCTCGTGGTTGCCGCCAATGGCAAGCCCCTCTTGAGCCAGCCGGCACTGGCCGAGATCCTGACCGCCACCAAGGGAGCTCCCGTGAAACTCACCATCAGGCGCGGGGGCGTCGATTTCCCCGTTACGGTGACACCCCGTGTTCCGGAGGGGGAGAAGCAGGCGAGGATCGGCATCCAGTGGGATGAACGGGGAGTGGTTGCCCTGGTCCACCCCGGCCCCTTGCTCCAGATCAAGTCGAGCATCCTCACCATGTGGGAAACCATCTCGGCGGTCACCGACCGGCGTTCCGAAGTGGGTGTCCAGCAACTCAGCGGTCCGGTAGGCATCATGAGGGTCTACTACCTGCTCTTCCAGAACCCGATGGGTTGGCAGCTAGCCCTCTGGTTCAGCGTCGTGCTCAACGTGAACCTGGCGATCATGAACCTGCTTCCGCTGCCGGTCCTCGACGGAGGGCATATCCTGCTCGCCCTCATCGAGTGGATCTGCGGGCATCCCATCCACCAGAAGACGCTGGAAGTGGTCCAGTCGGCCTTCGCGATGCTGCTGATCGGCGCGATGCTCTACATCTCCTTCTTTGACGTGAGCGATCTGGTCACCGGTCACAAACCCGGTGCCGCCCCCGTCAAGGCGGAGAGCATGATCTTCGCTCCCGCAGCCTCCGGCAGTCCCGCCAAGCCATGACGCGGTCCGCGGTAGCCCAGACCATGGCGGCCTCCTATGCGGCCGATCTGTTCTCCTACCGCCGCCGCCCCTCCCGCGAGGTCATGGTGGGGGGAGTCGGGTTCGGCGGATCAAACCCGATCCGGGTCCAGTCGATGATCACCAGCGACACGATGGACACCGCGGCCTGTGTCGCGCAGACCCTGAGGCTGGTCGAAGCGGGTTGCGAGATGGTCCGGATCACGGCCCCGACGGTGAAGGATGCCGCCAACCTGAAGAACATCCGGGAGGAGTTGTTCCGTCTGGGTTGCCATATCCCCCTGGTTGCCGACATCCACTTCAAGCCGGAAGCCGCGCTTGAGGCGGTCAAGTGGGTTGAGAAGGTGAGGATCAATCCCGGCAACTTCGCCGATTCCAAGAAATTCAACGTCCGCGACTACAGCGACGCCGAGTATGCGGCCGAGTTGGAGCGGATCCGGGAGCGGTTCACCCCGCTCGTGCAACTCTGCCGTGAGCGCGGCGTGGCGATGCGCATCGGGACCAACCACGGCTCGCTCAGCGACCGGATCATGAACCGCTTCGGCGACTCGCCGCTCGGCATGGTGGAGAGCGCCCTGGAATTCGCCCGGATCGCCCGGGATCTCGATTTCCACGCGCTGATCTTCTCCATGAAGGCCTCCAATCCGAAGGTCATGATCGCCGCCTACCGTCTGCTGGTGTCACGTCTGGATGAAGAGGGCCCCGACTGGAATTACCCGATCCATCTCGGCGTGACCGAGGCCGGCGACGGCGAGGATGGGCGGATTAAGAGCGCCATCGGCATCGGGTCGCTTCTCTCCGACGGGATCGGTGACACGATCCGCGTATCACTCACCGAGGACAGCCATCACGAGATCCCCGTGGCCCGCGCCCTAGCGGCTCCCTTTGCGGGAAAGTCCGCGGAGGCCTCCCCTGCACCCGGCGTGAAGCCGGCTTGGCCGCTGTTCGAGTACAGTCGCCGATCCTCCGAGCGGGTGCTCTTTGACGGAATCACGGGTCCGGTTGCCGTGGGCGGGGGGGAGACCGTTGCGGTCGTCGTCCCCCGCAGGGTGGATGAGGCCGTCGCTCACAAGCGCACGGGTCTGGGCGACTACCAACCGGAACTCATTCTGGAGGATCTGCCGCTTGTCGAGGTGGACCCCCTCTCCGAGGAGGAGATAGCTGCAGTGAACTCCGTCACCGAACCGCGCCTCATCACCGTGAGGGATGGGGTGAGCCTGGAGCCGGTCGCCGCTTTCCGTCTGCTGGCCTCCCTCGTCGATCCGCGGCATCCGATCCTGCTGAAGGATACCCTGAATCCCGTGAGTGGCGGGGAGTTCCTGGATCATCTCCTCACTTCCGCCACCGTGCTGGGATCGCTCCTCTGCGACGGCATCGGCGATGCCATCCTGCTGCGAAGCGAAGAGGCACCCGGTCAGTCATTGCGCCTCGCCTACAACATCCTCCAGGCCGCCGGAGTCCGCATCTTCAAGACCGACTACGTCGCCTGTCCCTCCTGCGGTCGCACCCTCTTCAACCTCCAGGAGACCACCGCCCGCATCAAGGCCTCCACGGCTCACCTCAAAGGGGTCCGCATCGCCATCATGGGCTGCATCGTAAACGGCCCGGGTGAAATGGCCGACGCCGACTTCGGCTATGTGGGCGGCGCCCCCGGTAAGGTGAATCTCTACGTCGGCAAGCAGGCTGTGAAGTTCAACATTCCTGAAGGGGAGGCCGTGGAGCGTCTCGTGGATTTGATCAGGGAACACAACAAGTGGGTTGATCCTGCGTAGCGTCGGGATTTTGGCGCCGCGCGGTGTTGCCGCTCGCTTGCCGTAGCTTTGTCTGCCGATCGGCCCCGATCAGGCATCCTCGGATTTGCTGATTCGAGGACTTCTCGGCCTTCGCCTCGAATGACTAAGCCGCGTTCCCACGCGCCTTTTCTACGGCTTCGCTCGCGCGCCTTGCGCGGCATCCCAACTTCCAATACTTAATTCAGGAAGTGGAATGCTGCTTAGTTTTAGATTTCTTCTGAGACTTCGGTGACTTTTTGCCCGAGTGCTTGGGAGGGCACTTCGTGGAAGGATTGCAGGGGGCTGGTGTCGGTGCCGGGCAGATTCCTCCCGGCGGGAAGACAGGCTCGGGTGGCGGGTTGCCGTCACCGAAGAATTGTTTGATCTCGTTGAGCATCCGCTTGATGTGACGGTAGGTTCGGACGCGGACCATCTTGCGGTAACTGGCCCACGGATCGCCCCACTTGAGGATCTCGATCGTCACGCGACGGACGCCCCACTCGCGCATCGCGGCCTTGCTCGGCTTGTAGAGGTCGATGGTGTTCACGCCCGAGAGGGCAAAGCCGTAGTCGTCGACCTCGTAGATCTCCCCTGTCGCCCGGATCCGGAACATGGTTCCGCAAGGCCAGCGAGCCCAGTCGGCGGCCGCACTGTGGACCGGTCCGCAACGAAGGGGTTTGCCGATGGCTGAGAGGTTGCTGTAGCGCCGGTGATCACTCTCAGTATGGGTGTAGGCTGTGGTTCGGATCTTCTGGACTGCGGCACGGGGGAGAGGTTGCTCGTAGCGAGGCAGGGGATGAACGCATCCCGCCAGTAGGAGAAGGGGGAGCAGGAGCAGGCTATGGCGCTTCATCAGGCAGCCTCTTGTGGGGGAGAAATTGAGTTGAGGTTCAGGAATCCTCAGGAGGCGATGGCGATCGCCCGGTCGGCTTCAACAAGTTTTTCGTAGAGTGGCATCAGACCCTCGGGGATGATCCGCGTTCCGGCGATCATCGGCATGAAGTTCTGGTCTCCCGTCCAGCGGGGGACGATGTGAAGGTGGAGGTGCTCCTCGAATCCAGCTCCGGCCGTGCTACCGAGATTAAATCCGACATTGAAGCCCTCGGCCTTGACCACCTCGCGAAGCAGGCGCTGGGCATGGGTCGCCAGATGCCAGAGATCGAGTGCCTCCTCGTCGGTCAGATCCTCCATGCGGGAGGTCCGGCGGTAGGGAACCACCATCAGATGACCAGAGGCGTAGGGGTATTTGTTGAGGATCAGAAAGGCGTTCTTCCGGCGGCAGACCACGAGGTGGGCGGCGTCATCGGTGGAGGCGGCGGCTTCGGCGAGAAAGTCCTCGCCGCTGGAACGCTCACGGCTGAAATACTCCACGCGCCAGGGGGCCCAGAGTGATTCGAGGTGTTCCTTGGGAAATGACATGGCTCTTTATTGAGGCTTCCGGGCCGGTTGTTCCAGACATTCGAGCACGGCGCGTGCGGCTCGAGCGGAGGCCGGATTGCCTTCTTCTCCGCCGAGCATTGCTGTGACGGAGGCGAGATCCGAGGAGAGCCTCTCCCTTGCCTCCGTGCTGTTGAGAAGGCGCAGAGCTTCGTCGGCAAGGGCGGCCGGGGTGGCGTCATGCTGGATGAACTCCCGGATGACGGGGCGGTTTGCCAGAATGTTCACCATCCCGAGGTAGGGAACGCGGATGACGCGGATGCCGACTTCGTAGGTGAGGGTCGCCACCCTGTAGACCAGCGCGTAGGGGAGTCCGAGGCAGGCGGCCTCGAGTGTCGCCGTGCCAGAGCAGACAAGCCCCGCTCCCGCCCGGCGCATGAGATCGCGTGATGCGCCGGAGGTGATCGTGAGGGTCACGGAGGAGGTCGTCGCCATCTCCCTCATCAGTTCCGCGTGGGCCTCTGTGGCCGCCGCCGCCTCGAAGCGGATCTCGGGGCGGGACTTGGCGATCAGGCGTGCCGCACCCAGCATCGCGGGGAAAATCCTACGCACCTCCCGTTCCCGGCTTCCGGGGAAGAGGCCGAAGAGGTTCTCGTCGCGGTCGGCAACGGGAACAAGGCGCAGTTCCTCGGCCATCGGGTGACCGGCAAAGACCGTCGGCAGGCCGGAGGATTCGTAGATCGCTTTCTCGAACGGGAAGATGCAGATCATCAGGTCGAGGGCCTTTGCCATCTCCGGGATGCGGCGGCGGTTCCAGGCCCAGACTTGCGGGCTGATGTAGTAGATGATCCGGGACGGGATCCTCCGTTTCCGGATCGCCTTGGCGAGGCGGAGATTGAAGCCGGGATAGTCGACCAGGATCACCGCTTCGGGCGGATCGGCCGTGAGGTCGTCGAGAAGGGCCGCGAACTTCCGCTTGAAGTAGCCGTAGTGGCGGAGCACATCCCAGAGGCCGAGAACACCCGCTTCCGCGATCCAGTTATCGACGGACCCTCCGGAGGCCGCGGCTTCCGAGGCTATCTTCGGGCCGCCCTTGCCGGTGAAACGGATTCCGGGATCGAGTTCCCGAAGAGAGCGCATCAGGGCCGCGCCATGCGTGTCGCCGCTGGCTTCACCGGCAACGATCGCAAGATGCCGTGCAGGGCTGCTCATGCCGTGAACAGGATCAGGCGGGAAGCCCGGGATTCGAGCCGTTCTGCTTGCGGGGATCCGCCTCCTCGATCTGCCGGGTGATGCGGATCGCCAGATCGAGCGCCGCGGCCGCCTCCCGGCCGGTGACGCGGGGTTGAATTCCCTCGCGGGCGCAGGTGACGAAGGCGGCGAGTTCACGCTGAAGCGGTTCCCCCTTGATCACCTTGACTCGCTCCCGCTTGATGGAGCCCTGCTTGAGGCGGAGGATGTAGCCGCTTTGCCTCTGGTAATCGAGCGAGAGGTAGGTGTCCTCCTGGAAGATCCGGATCTTGCGCACCTTGTCACGGCTGATGCGGCTCGCGGTGAGGTTGGCGACGCAGCCGTTCTCGAAGCGAATGCGGACATTGGCGATGTCCTCCCCGCGGCTCAGGACGGCGATGCCGACGGCATCGACGCTGATGACCGGCGAGCGGACGAGGTGCAGGAGGATCTCGAGGTCATGGATCATCACGTCGAGGACGACTCCGATGTCCATGCTCCGGTTCGGGTAGGGGGAGAGGCGTGTCACCTCCAGGAAGCGGGGGTTGCGGAGCTGCTGCTCGAGCGCCTCGAGGCCGGGGTTGAAGCGCTCGATGTGGCCGACCTGCAGGATGCAGTTGTTCGCGGCCGCGGTGGCAGCGAGATCGAGGGCCTGCGCGGTGTTGGTGGCGATCGGCTTCTCGATCAGGAGATGCTTACCTTTCTTCAGCAGCAGGGTCCCCACCTCGTGGTGGAACTCCGTCGGGGTTGCCACCGAGGCGATGTCGACCAGGTCGGCAAACTCATCCAGGTTGGTGCAGGGCCTGCCCCCGTATTTTGCCGCGGCCTTCTCGGCGTTACGCCTGTCGGCATCGTAAATGGCAACGAGTTCGCAGCCTTCAAGTTCGCTGTAGATGCGGGCATGATTGATGCCGATGCTGCCTGGGCCGACGACGCCGGCGCGGATGGTCTTCATGATGTGGTGCCCCAGAGGGTGATGTGGTGAGTGGTTGCGAGTTCCTTGAGTCGGTCGGTCTCCAGGAGAAGGGTGCGTCCGGCTTCCATGGCGATGGCGGTGACGCCCGCGGCCGCCGCTGTCTCCAGCGTGCGGGGGCCGACCACGGGGACATCGAAGCGCATGTCCTGGGCCGGCTTCGAGACCTTCACGACGACCGCCTCGCCGCGGCCGAGTTCGCCGCCGCGCCGGATCGTGGAGTCCGTTCCGTCAAATCCCTCGACCGCGAGGACGGTTCCCTTCTTGACGACGACGGTCTGGCCGATGTCGAGACGACTCACCTCCTTGGCGATGCCGAGCCCGTAGGCGATGTCCTCCAGGGTGCGGGGCTTCGGCTTGGGCCCGGCAAAGAGTCCCTCGCCTGCCAGATGCTTCTCCAGAAACGTGGTCGCGGGCAGGAGAGGGACGCCGGCTTTCTCAAGCTCGCCGGCGATTGCTCCGAAGAGGGTCTCGGCATTGCGCGCCTTGAGCTTGGCCAGCAGCAGGAGGGCGTGGAAATCAGGTCGGAGGTCGAAGAGGTTCCCCGGGGCGATCTGACCCGCCATCATCGAGGCAGTGGCTCTGCTCTTCTTCGCGGCATCAAGGAGGCGGCCGAGTTGTCCGACCCTCATCCAGTTGATTTCATCCACGAATCCCGCAAGGGCTGGGTCGGTCTCTCCCTCGAAGGCTGCGGCGACCACGCGGCCCACGCCCGCCTCGCGGGCCCCCTTCACCGCAAGCAGCGGGTAGGAGCCGTTGCCGGCGATCAGGAAGAGTGTCTCTGGCTTCTGCACGATTCCCGAGCCTACCCGCAACACTCCCCTTCAGACAGCTAGAAAAACTTGCTTTTGGATCTTCTGATCGGCGGTTCCGGAGGGGTATCTGGATGAAAATCTGAAAACAGGAACTCAGGAAGTGACAACAGGCATAAGACCACGAGATCAAGCCTCTTGGACGGGGTGCGGGATGGTTCGCCCTCTCGAAGAGGGGCGTTTAGGGTCAAAACAACAGACTTGTTCCATTTTTTCCTGATTTCCTGATTAATTTTGCCCCTCTGCTTCACGCCAGTATCCAGGTGAACGCTCCAGATTTTCCGCCATGCTTCCATTGCAAAGTCCGCGTGAATCCCCTTCCTGTCTTCCTGCTTTCCAGATTAAAAACAATCCCCATGGGTTCTGATTCCAAATCATCCGTCTGGATTTTCCATGCGGTGCCCTTCATGAGGTGCCTCTTATCTGGATTGATCCTTGGACTTGTTCTTTCCAGTTCGGCTTCGGCAGCTCAGCTCGATCTCACGGAGAAGGAGAATGGAAAAGATCTTTGGATGGATCGGGGGGATCTTTTGGTGTTCCGCCTCCCTTCCAACCCATCGACGGGCTACTCGTGGAGTGTCGCCGCCTCCAAGCCGGGACTTCTGCTTCAGCAAGGGGAGGCGACCTGCGAGTTTCCCAAATCCGCCAAGGGACGTGTCGGCGCCGGGGGAACCGAGGTCTGGAGATTCCGTGCGGAACGGGCGGGATCGCTGACCCTCACCTTCTCCTACGCCCGTGTCTGGGAGAAGGGTGTCCCTCCCGTCAGGAGGCTGAGTTGGCCCGTCACCATCCGCCCCTCCGTGAAATGAAGCGCGTCATCCATTGGTTTCGCAGGGATTTCAGGATCACTGATAACACGGCGCTCTCCGCCGCTGTCGCGGCCGCGGGATCGGACGGTGAAGTCATCCCGGTCTACGTGGCGAGTGACTGGAAGGGATCCCACGAATGGACCGGGCCCGCGCGTCAGGAATTTCTCTGCGGTTCCTTGGCCTCGCTGGCCAAGAACCTGGAGGCGATCGGCGGCCGCCTGATCATCCGTCGTGGCGATGCCGTGGCGGAATTGGAGAAACTTGCCGGGGAGACCGGGGCGACCGCGATCTTCGCAAACCGCGATCCCGATCCCTTCGGACGATCCGTCGAGGCGCGTCTGGAAACGATCGCCGGAAAGCGTGGCATCACCGTGTCACTCCACAAGGATGCCTGCATCCATGAACGCGATGAGGCGCTCACCGGGCAGGGAACGGTGTTTCGCGTCTTCACCCCCTATTCGAAGGTCTGGTTCGGTCTGCCGAAGCCGACTCCGGGGCCCGCGATCAGGAAGCTCTCGACGCCCTCCGCCCCGTCCTCCCTTCCCCTGCCGCAACTCTCCGACTGGGGGCTGAGTCCCGCGGCGGCGATCCCCGAGCCGGGAGAACGTGCGGCCCGGGAGCGGCTCAAGGCCTTTGTGGCGGGTCCGATCGCCAGCTATGGCGATGCCCGCGACATCCCTTCGGTCGCGGGGACCTCGCAACTCTCGCAGGATTTGCGCTTCGGCCTGATCTCGCCGCGCCAGATTTATGCCGCGGCCAAGAAGGTGGAGGAGGGGCTTCCGCCCGAGGGGCGCAAGAGCGTCATGAAGTATCTCGCCGAAATCGTCTGGCGGGAATTCTACATGCAGCTCCTCTGGCACTATCCCGAACTTCTGGAACAGGAGTTCAATTCCACCTGGCGAGGGATGGAGTGGCCGGGACTCAAGGGACATCCTGATGCCTTCGAGCGCTGGTGCTCCGGCATGACCGGCTTCCCGGTCGTCGATGCGGCGATGCGCCAGCTTGCGGCCACGGGATGGATGCACAACCGGGCCCGGATGATCACCGCGATGTTCCTCACCAAGGACCTGCACCTCGATTGGCGGCTCGGCGAGGCCTTCTTAATGCGCTCCCTGGTTGATGGCGAGATCGCTTCCAACAACGGCGGCTGGCAGTGGAGTGCTGGCACCGGTGCCGACGCAGCGCCCTACTTCCGGATTCAGAATCCCTGGAGCCAGACCAAGCGGTACGATCCCGAGGGGCTCTACATCCGCCGATGGATCCCCGAGCTCAAGAATGTCTCCAACTCCTCCCTACTCGAGCCTCCGTCAGACTGTCGTCCGATCGCACCCGGCTACCCCGCCCCGATGCTCGATCACGCCGCGGAGCGTGACAGGACACTGGAACTATTTGCCCGGCATAAAGCACTGGGAGCTAAGAGCTAGTAGTTGGGAGTTGGGAACCAAGTCGCTCGGAAGTGGCGCAAAAGGTTTGTGGGAACAAAGCTTTGTCATGCCAAAAGCAGTCCGAGCTTGCTCGGATGTCTGATCTGGAAAGATCGACAGACAATAGACTACGACATGGTCGTAGCCCCGGAGGGAGCCCCGGAGGGGTGGCGCCGTCCGCCGAGAGGGGGATGCCATCAACTAGGAAACAATCCGCTCGCAAGCGGCGCCAATCAAACCCGTAGCAACAATATCCCTTTGTTCGTGGTCTGGAGTGAATTCAAAAGCGTTTCTCTGGCTAAAAAACTACTAGATTTTTCCTTGGTTTGCACGAATGTTCAATCAATGAAAACTTCAGATCTCATCACGATCGATCCTGATGTTCTCGGCGGGGTTCCCGTATTCAAGGGTACGCGAGTGCCCGTGAATTCACTCTTTGATTACCTTGAAAAGGACTACTCCCTCGAGGAGTTCCTGGAGTGCTTCCCTTCCATCACCAAAGAAATGGCATGTAGGGTTCTGGAACGCTCAGAGGCTGCATTGCTGGCTGCGTGAGGATTCTCCTAGATGAGTGTGTTCCGTGGCCGCTGGCAATACGGCTTGCTGGGCATGTGTGTTCAAGTCCTCAGAAATGTGGCTGGGGTGGAATCAAAAACGGCGATTTGCTGAAACTGGCTGAAGCGGAATTTGATCTTTTTATCACCTCAGATCAGAATCTCAGATATCAGCAAAATCTCATGGGTAGGAAAATCGCTATCTTGGAACTTTCCACTAATGATTGGAATTCCATTCAATCAGATATCGACCTGATCCGGACTGCTGTTGCTGGGATGAAGTCATCGGATTTCATACAGTATAAAGTGGGGTAGGCTAGGGGCTAGGAAACAAGCCGCTTGGAAGCGGCGCGGTGGACTATGACATGGTCGTAGCCCCGGAGGGGTGGCACCGTCCGCCGGGAGGCGGATGCCATCAACTCGGAGCTAGGAAACAAGCCGCTCGGAAGCGGCGCGTAAGATCACGCGCATGCGTGACCCGTGAGGGCGGCACCGCTTGCCGGGCGGCAAGTGCCGTCAACTGGGCGCCTGAATCAGCCCTATATCACGATCCCTTCAACTTCTAACTTCAACTTTTCAACTCATACCCGGAGCCTACACACTCTTCATCAGTGTCAGGATGTTCCGTCCTTCCCTGCGTTCATAGTGCTGGGTGTCGGTCAGGTGTTTAATGAAGTGGATGCCGAGCCCCCCGATGGGTCGCTCCTCGATCGGTTTGTTGGTGTCGACTTCCGGCAGATCGAGCGGATTGAAGGCCCCACCGGCGTCACTGAAGAGGATTCTGACCCGGTCACCATGCCGTTCCAACTCGATGCTGCAGCAGTCGGCCCCTTTGTCGATGCCGCCGTATTTCATGACGTTCGTAGCCAGTTCCTCCAGGATCAGCTCCAGATCGAGGACCAGGCTGCCGGGGAGTTCCTCGCGCGAGCAGAAGGCGGTCAGGAAAGGGTTCAGCTTCGCCAGTTCGGGCAGGTCCGATCTGAGCAGGAGGAGCGAAGGGGTGGGTTGGGGATCGCGAGGTGTTTTCAATGTCTCTCCTTCCTTTTCAGGAAATCGGAATTCGACCAGCGAAAAATCATCGGCAAAGGAGTCGGATCCCTGTTGCCGACGGATCTCCTCAACGATGTAGTCGAGTCCAGCGGGGCGTGTCCGGTCGGCCAGAAGCTCGGAAAACTCCCCGTGTGTCATCATCTCGGAATCGGGGCGGTCGATCTCGTACGTGCCGTCGCTGAAAAGATAGAGGCGTGAACCGGCAGGCACCGTGACCGCAACCCGTTCGTAGGCGGGTTTGGGAAAAGCTCCCAAGACCGCGCCCTTGGCGGCCAGATGGAGGACGGTGCCGCCCGGCGCGACCAGAACGGCGGGAGGGTGCCCCCCGCAGGAGAATGTCAACTCGCGGGATGAGAGGCTGTAGGTTCCATACCAGGCGGTGAAATACATGTCGTTGTGCTGTTCCATCGGGAACGCGGCGTTGAGACTTGCCAGGACGGCCGAGGGATCGTGGAAATCGGTTCCCGAGAGCGATCCGGTGCGCAGCACGTTGACGACGCTGATCGAGAGCAACGCGGCTCCGACTCCGTGACCGCAGACGTCGAGCAGGTAAAGGGCGAGGGTGTCGTCGTCGAGCCAATGGTATCCGAAGGAATCGCCCCCCAGTTGCGATGAGGTGATGAAGACCCAGTCCGTGCCGACCGGTTGGGTCAGCTTGCCGGGAAGCACGGCGCGCGAATAGTTGGCCGCCTCCGCAAGTTCGGCTGCCATCGTCTGGTTCGCCTTCTCCACTTTCTCCTTGGCTTGGGCAAGGTCGGCGGTGCGTTCCCTGACCGTCTGCTCAAGGTTGGCATTCCACTCGGAGAGGCGCGTCTCCCTGAGTCGGATCTCCCGGGCCATGGTGGAAAAACTCCGCGCGAAACGACCCAGCTCGTCCGATCGTACCTGGATGCGATCCAGGGTCCCTTTTTCCTTCTCGTAGGAGCCTTTTTCAAAATGGGATGCCACCGTTTGCAGTTCGCTGATCGGCCCGGAAACCCTCCGGGCGACAAAAAAGACGACACCGAGCAGGAGGGTCACGCCGAGGCCCCCGATGACGGCGGATTGAAGGGCGAGTTCACGCGCGGGAGCCACGATGAGCTGGTAGGGAACCTCAAGCACCAGCTTCCATCCCGTGTTCCTGCCTTGTGCCCAATAAATCACCTTGTCGCTTCCATCCTTGAGGCGCAGCCAGCCGCTGGGACTGGCAAGGATTTTCCTGATGCCCGGCAGGTTGTTGGCAGGCGGCGGTTCTCCCTCCTTGCCTTTCGGTTTTTCCGGTGACGCTTGGTGTGTGTCACGGGACTCTTCGGGACCGACGATGATGGCGCCTGATTCCGTGATGAGGTAGGCTGACTCCCTGAGCTCCTTGGAAGCCTGCTTCGGTTGCTGGCTGACCGAGATGACCTTGCCTCCTTCGCCAGTCAGAGTGGTCTCGAAATCGTGGATATGCATCGTCCTCACGATGCTGCGCATCTCGTCGAGGGCAACATCGACTCCGGCCACCCCGATGAAGATCCCCTGCCTGCTGTAAACGGGTTTTGTGATGCTGATCATGTCGATTTCCGAGCCCCCCTCGTCGAAATAAGGCTGCGTCACATGAATGCGCCCCGACTCCTTTGCCCCGCGGTACCAGTCCTGGGAGGGATCGTGGAAATCATACTTGAGCCGGGCGGCCTTGGGCCATGTCTTGCGGTCGACCCAGATATCCGACGCCGGATCGCGCCAATCCTTCTTGTCGAGTACCATGTAGAGGCCGTAGACCGCCCTGATCGGGCAGTGTTCCAGCAGGGAGGCCAGCCAATTCACGGTCACCAGCTTCCCTGTGGCATCTGCACTCTGGGTGGCGCCGATGATGTTCGGGTACATCGCTATCCGGTCGACGAGATCGTCCATCGTGCGCATTTCGTCATGGACCTCCTTGAGTGCCTCGCTCGAAGTCTGCTGCAGGAGAAGCTCCCGGCCGCTGTAGTAGTTGGCAAGGGCCAGCACGATGAGGACCAGGCCCGCGCCGGCCCCGATGGCCATCGCGAAACGCTGGCCGATCGAGCGGGGGTAGAGGAGATTTTTCAGGGAGGCCATCACGTTCCTGAGCGATAGTTCATCCTGCGATTTCTGCCAAGCGCGGGGATCGTCTCCCGGATTCCGAGAGTCTCTCAAGCTTGACTGAAACGTCGCCGAAGCACTTCATTGGGATCTCCCCATGAAGATCCAATTTGAAAAGGCCGGCCCGATCCTTGTCGTGACCCTTGAGGGGCGTCTCGATGCCTCGGAGCAGAACACGATCCGCGAGAGCGTGAGCAGCGAGATCGAGTCGAGCGGCATCAAGGGGGTCGTCTTTGACCTTTCGGGACTGGAGTATGTCAGCAGTGCCGGGTTTCGTGAATTTTTCCTCCTCGGCCGCCAGATGCAGCGCCTCGGAGGCGGCCTGGCTGTCTGCGCCCTGCAACCCGCCGTTCAGAGGATCTTCGATATCGCCCAGTTCCAGACCGCTTATCCGGTCTGCGCCACGCGGGACGAGGCGCTGGTGGCGATCGGTTCCTCGATCCCATAGCGGAGAAAAATCATCGCGCAGAGGCGCAAAGACGCAGAGGGAAATACCAAGGAGAATTTGCCGAGGAGAATGGGCGTCGTGGTTCTGCCCAATTAAGGAAAGCACCCGTGCCTTCGGATCAGCCCTGCTTGCGCAGACTTTTCAGTAGATCCGCTATCTCCGTTAAAAACCTCTCCGCGCCTCTGCGCCTTTGCGCGAACCATCATTTCTGCCTGACTAAGACATTCAGGCGTTTCTTGCAGGCACATGCGATTCGCCGATAGCATCACCGGATGTCCGCCGCCACGCCCCTGATCATTTCCGGTCGTGAATTTTCCTCCCGCCTTTTCCTTGGCACGGGGAAGTTTTCCTCGGGGGAGGTGATGCGCGAGGCTCTCTCGGAGAGCGGCACTCAGATCGTCACCGTCGCCCTGCGGCGTGCCGACCTGAGCGGGGGAAAGGATCCCTTCGCCAACATCCTCGAGTTCATCGATCCGGAGCGTTACCTCCTGCTCCCCAACACCAGCGGAGCCAACACCGCGGAGGAGGCCGTGCGTCTGGCCCGCCTTGCCGCCGCCGCCGGTCTCCCCAAGTGGGTGAAGCTCGAGATTCATCCCGACCCGCGATACCTGCTCCCCGACCCGATCGAGACGCTGAAGGCGACCGAGCAGTTGGTCGCCGAGGGATTCACCGTCCTTCCCTACATCAATGCCGACCCCGTGCTGGCGAAGCGCCTGCAGGAGGCCGGGGCCGCGACCGTGATGCCGCTCGGTTCACCGATCGGTAGCAATCGTGGCATCGAGACGCGCTCCCAGATCGCCATCATCATCGAGCAGGCGACGGTTCCGGTCATCGTCGACGCCGGGATCGGTGCCCCCAGTCATGCCGCCGAGGCGATCGAGCTCGGAGCCGACGCGGTGCTCGTGAACACCGCCATCGCCGTGGCAGGCGATCCGGTCCGCATGGCCCGCGCCTTTCGCATGGGGGTGGAGGCGGCCTCCGAAGCCGTCGTCGCCGGACTCCCGATGCGCGCCGAACAGGCCGTGCCTACCAGCCCCCTCACCGCATTCTTGAAAGAGGGTTAAAAGGGTTACAAACGTTGAAACGTTAAAAAGTAGAGAAGACCTTTTCCATCAGGCGCTCGATCTCATGGTTTCTTTTCACTTTTTCACTTTCTAACCTTTTTAACATTTCCCCTCTTCTTTCATGGCTTCCGAAGCGACCCCGATGATGAAGCAGTATCACGCCCTTCGGCGTGACCTGCCGCCGGGCACCTTCCTGCTCTTCCGGCTGGGTGATTTCTACGAGATGTTCTTCGACGACGCCAAGGAGGCCTCGGCGATCCTGAACGTCGCCCTGACCAAGCGCGGCGAGATCCCGATGTGCGGAGTCCCCTACCATGCGGCGCGCGGCTACATGGAGAAGCTTCTTGCCGCCGGCCGGCGCGTCGCGCTCTGCGAGCAGGTCGGGGAGGTCCAGACAGGTAAGCTGGTCCGCCGCGAGATCACCCGGATCCTGAGTCCGGGGACCCTGGAGGATGCGGGTCTGGAGGAGAAGAGCCACAACTTCACGGCCGCCATCCTCCCTCCGGCCAAGGAGGGGGGTGTCTACGGGTTCGCCTGCGCCGATCTGAGCACGGGCGAGTTCCGCGTGACCGAGCTCGCATCGGCCGATGCCCTGCTCGACGAGGTGGTCCGTGCGGCCCCTGCCGAGATCCTCGTTCCCGAGGGGAGGAAGGAGTTACTCCGTGATCTCCCCCTCGGTTTCCCTGCTCCCGAGGAAGTCGAACCCTACCTCTTCGACCCGATGGCGGCCCCGGAGCTTCTCCTCTCCCATTTCAAGGTTCACTCGCTTGACGGATTCGGGGTCACCGACCTTCCGGTGGCCGTTGCCGCGGCCGGGGCTCTCCTGCATTACCTCACCAGAACGCTTCGCCGGGACGCTTCCCATCTTCGATCGCTCAAGGCCTACCGTCAGGCCGATCACCTCCTCCTCGACGCATCGACCCAGGGGCATCTGGAGTTGGTGGCCTCGCGCGCCGGTCGTGGCATGACGCTGCTCGGCACACTTGACCGGACGGTCACCCCGATGGGGGCACGCACCCTGCGCGACTGGATCCTTCATCCCCTGATCGATCCCGACGCCATCATGGCCCGTCAGGATGCGATCGGGATGTTCATTTCTTCCCCTCTCAAGCTCGGTGATCTGCGCGATCGCCTGGGTGGTATCCGTGACATCGAGCGCTCCGTCTCCCGTCTCAGCCAGAATTCCGGTAACGCGCGCGACCTTGCCGTGCTGGCAGCCTCGCTCGGCGCAGTCCCTGCAATCCGCGAAACCTCCGGACAATGCGGCGGGGGGCTTCTGGCGGGGCTTGCGGAGAAGCTGCATCCCCTGCCGGAGATCACCGCCCTGCTTGCCTCCGCGCTGGTGGAGGAGCCTCCCCCCACCATCCGCGAGGGAGGGATGATCCGCGCGGGATTCGATGCCTCGCTCGATGAGCTTCGCAACGCGTCGACGGAGGGGAAGGCCTGGATCGCCGCCCTGCAGGAGAAGGAGATCCAGCGCACGGGCATAAAGTCGCTCAAGGTCCGCTTCAACGCCGTCTTCGGGTACTTCATTGAGGTGACCGCCGCGAACCTGGGCAGCGTTCCCGACGACTACACCCGCAAGCAGACGACCGCGGGGGGGGAGCGCTTCATCACGCCCGAACTGAAGGAGATGGAGGGAAAAATCCTCGGCTCCGAGGAGCGCGCTAGGGCGCTCGAGATCGAGATCTTTCAGCGGTTGCGTGCCGCCGTCCTGGAGCAGGTGCTTCCGCTGCAGGAGACCGCTTCCGCCGCCGGGGCGCTCGATGCCCTCTGCTCGCTGGCGGAGACGGCGCGCCTCTTCGGCTACACGCGTCCCGTCGTCGATGATTCCACGGTGCTGGAGATCCGCGATGGGCGACATCCCGTCCTTGAACAGCGCGCGGGAGGCGAGGCCTTCGTGCCCAACGACACCGATCTGGATGCCGGCAAGCACCGCATGGGAATCATTACCGGCCCCAACATGGCGGGAAAATCGACCTACCTCCGTCAGGTGGGGCTCCTGACCGTCATGGCCCAGACCGGAAGCTGGATCCCCGCCGCCACCGCCCGCATAGGGGTGAGCGACCGGATCTTCACGCGTGTCGGGGCCAGCGACGATCTCGCCAAGGGGCACTCGACCTTCATGGTCGAGATGAACGAGACGGCGAATATCCTCCACAACGCCACCGCCCGCAGCCTGGTGCTGCTCGACGAGATCGGTCGCGGCACGGCCACCTTTGACGGGCTCTCGATTGCCTGGAGCATCGCCGAGTATCTCCACGACGTGACGGGATGCCGCGCCTTCTTTGCCACCCATTACCACGAGCTTCCCGATCTGGCGCGGACCCGCGCCGGGGTGAGGAATCTGAATGTCGCGGTGCGCGAGCAGAATGACCGGATCGTCTTCCTGCGGAAGATCGTCGGGGGGGCGGCCGACCGGAGCTACGGCATCCAGGTGGCACGCCTGGCGGGTCTCCCCGCGAGCGTCATCGACCGGGCCCGCGAAATCCTGACCAATCTGGAAAAGGCGGAACTCAATGCGGAGGGGCGTCCGACGCTGGCGGGGACGCGGAAGAAGTCCGCCATGGCAGCACCCGATCCGACGGCGGAACTTCCGCTCTTCAGCTGATCACTCCGATGAATTCCCCGGAGACAAAGCCGCCGGGTTTTACCGAGGCCGCGCGCCTCTGGCTGAAGATCGGATGCATCGGTTTCGGCGGACCTTCCGGTCAGATCGCGATCCTGCATCGCGAGGTGGTGGAGCGGCGGAAGTGGATCGGTGATACCGAGTTTGTCCGTGCGCTTCAGTTCTGCATGCTTCTGCCCGGGCCCGAGGCCCAGCAACTTGCAACCTGGATCGGCTGGCGTCTCCATGGGATCAGGGGAGGGGTCGTCGCCGGGACTCTCTTCGTTCTGCCCGCCGCACTCCTGCTCTGGGGGCTTGGCGTTCTCTATGTGCTTGGGCGTGACTGGCCGCTGCTGCATGGGTTCTTCGATGGGCTCAAGCCGGCAGTGGTGGCGATCGTGGTTTCCGCGCTCTGGCGGATCGCCCGCCGGACCGTGACGACTATTCCGCTCGCAATCATGGCTCTGGCCGCGTTCGCCCTCTTTCTGCTTCATGCATCCTATCCCGCCGTCGTGATCGGCTTCGGTCTGGCCGGTGCCCTGTTGCTCCCGGGGAAAGGGGAGACCGCACCCCCGCGTCACGCGGTGGTGGAAGCAGGCTGGAGTGACTCATGCCGGGTTGCCCTTGCCGCGATCGCCCTCTGGTCGCTTCCGGTTGCCGGATTACTGTCCTGGTTGGGATCCGATGCGCTCCCTTCACGGATAGCAATCTTCTTTGCCAAGGTCGCGGTTTTGAGTTTCGGAGGCGCCTATGCCGCCCTCTCCTACGTCTCGCTTCATGCCTCGGGTGACTGGGGATGGATCACGCCCGGCGAGATGCTCGACGGGTTGGGGCTTGCCGAGACGACGCCGGGACCGCTCCTGATCGCCCTCCAATTCGTCGCCTTCCTTGCTGCTTACAAGTCACCGGGAATTCTGGCCCCGCTGCTCTCGGCAACCCTTGGAAGCCTTGCCGCTCTCTGGTCCCTCTTTCTCCCCAGCTTCCTCTGGATCTTCTCGCTCGCCCCGCACATGGAGCGCCTGGCCTCGCACCGCCGCATGGCCGGCGCCCTGGCCGCGATCGGGGCCGTGGTGACGGCCGTGATCGCGCATCTCGCCCTCTGGTTTGCGGGGAGTGTTTTCATGACTCAGTCATCCTCGGGCACGTCCTTTCACCCGCTTTCGATCGTGATGGCACTGGTTGCCTTGGTGCTGCTCCGGACGAACCGCCTCGGAATCGCCTCCCTGATCCTCCTCTCGGGAATGACCGGCATCCTGGTGCGGTTGTTCGTTGCTTAAGATTCCGGAAGGGCGAAGCGGGTCTTTCGACCCACGGCATCCCCAAGCAGTCTTAGGTACTCCTCCCGGGGGATTTCGCGTGCGCCGAACTGCTCCAGATGGGAGGTGATCCACTGGGTGTCGAGAAGGGTAAATCCTCCGTCACGAAGGATCCGGACCAGATGCCAGAGCGCGACCTTGGAGGCATCCGTCACGCGGTGGAACATCGACTCCCCGAAAAAGGCGCCTCCCAGAGCCACTCCGTAGAGGCCTCCGGCGAGCCGACCCTCGCTCCAGACTTCCACGGAATGGGCATGTCCGCTGGCAAAGAGTTGCCGGTAGCTGGCCGCGATGGTCTGCGAGATCCATGTCTCCTCGCGCTCGGCGCAGCCTGCGACGACGGCCGCAAAATCCGTGTCGATCCGGATCTCCCAACTGGGCCTTCTGAGCGCCCGCTTCAGCCCGTGAGGCGTGTGAAACTCCTCCAGGGGCAGGATCCCCCGCGGATCGGGTGAGAACCAACCGATCCTTCCATCCTCCATCCCCATCGGGAACATCCCGCTGCCATACGCCTCCAGCAGGAGTTCGGGGGGGAGGCTGGTTTTCATGACGGCCCTCAGGTTATCAAAAAAGTCGGAAGGAAAAATGAAGAAACAAGCCTTCCACTCTCCCCCTACTCCCCCTCTCCGCCTTCCCGTGTTGCCATCTTGCGATTTCGTCCAAGTCTCCCTAGGTTCGTCGGGTGAAATCGCTCCTCAGACTCTTTTTCCTCCTCGTTCTGCTCATTCCCCTGCTTGCCTTGGCCGGATGCGCCACCACCGAGCAAGATGCCGACGATGTCGCCAATAATGTCGTCAAGGGCCTTGAGGGCAAGGGACAACTCTACAATGAAAAGGTGATGAAGGGTGACATGGGGGCCTTCGGAAACGACTTTCAATAATTCCCCTCAGCGCTTCTTTATAACTTCCAATCCAGCCCACCATGCCGTCTCTCTCAAAGAAATCCGTGAAGAAGAAAGTGACCAAGAAATCTTCTGTTAAGAAATCCGCCTCCTCCGTGGCATCCAAGGCTCCCAAGGCATCCTCCAAGATTGTCATCCTTGATTTCGGATCGCAGTACACGCAGGTGATCGCCCGCCGCGTGCGTGAGTGCCGCGTCTTCTCCGAGATCGTCCCGCATACCACCAAGGCCTCCGAGATCATGGGCGACGGCACGGTGAAGGGGATCATCCTCTCGGGCGGTCCCGCCAGCGTCTACGCCCCGAAGGCCCCGAAGGTCGATCCCGCAATCTACGAACTCGGCCTCCCGATCCTCGGCATCTGCTACGGCATGCAGCTTCTCTCGCGCGATCTCGGCGGTTCCGTCGCCCGCTCCACCCACCGCGAGTATGGCAAGGGGGTCCTCGCGACCATCGGATCCTCTCCGCTCTTCAAGGGGCTGCCGAAGAAGCTCGATGTCTGGAACAGCCATGGCGACCGCGTTGAGAAACTCCCAAAGGGCTTCACCGCCATCGGAACCACGGAGAACGCGCCTCACGCCGTCATCGCCGACGCGAAGAGGAAGATCTACGGGATGCAGTTCCATCCCGAGGTGCACCACACCCCCAAGGGGAAGGCGATCCTGCAAAACTTCCTCCACGCTATCTGCGGCTGCAAGAGCGACTGGACGATGGGCTCCTTCATCGAGCGCATCTGCTCGCAGATCCGCGATCAGGTCGGAGAGGGGCGCGTGATCCTTGGCCTGAGCGGCGGCGTCGATTCGAGCGTGGCGGCGGCCCTCATCCACAAGGCGATCGGCGACCAACTCACCTGCATTTTCGTGGACAACGGCCTTCTCCGCTTCGGCGAGCGCGATGCGGTCGATAAGCTCTTCGGGCGCAACTTCAAGATCCGTCTCAAGATCGTCGATGGAACCAAGCGGTTCCTGGGAGGTCTCAAGGGAGTCACCGATCCTGAGAAGAAGCGCAAGATCATCGGCACCGAATTCATCCGCATCTTCGAGCAGGCTGCCAGCGATCTCCAGAAATCGGCCAAGGGATCGAAACACCCATTCCGGTTCCTGGCCCAGGGAACCCTCTACCCCGACGTCATCGAGAGCGTCCCGATCGCGGGCAATCCCGCCTCCCTCATCAAGAGCCACCACAATGTCGGAGGATTGCCAAAGGACATGAAGTTCGAGCTCGTCGAGCCGCTCCGTCAGCTTTTCAAGGATGAGGTCCGTGAGGTGGGTCGCGAGCTGGGGTTACCCCGCGAGGTGGTCGACCGACAGCCCTTCCCGGGTCCCGGTCTTGCCGTCCGCATCGTCGGTGCGATCACGCCGGAGCGACTTCGCATCGTGCGTGACGCTGACCGCATTGTCCTCGAGGAGATGAAGAATTCGGGCTGGTACTTCAAGGTTTGGCAGTCTTTCGCAGTCCTCCTGCCCGTCCAGTCGGTTGGGGTCATGGGTGACGAGCGCACCTACGACTACACCATCGCCCTCCGCGTCGTGGAGAGTCAGGACGGCATGACGGCCGACTGGGTCCGTCTTCCGTACGATCTGCTCGGCAAGATCTCCAGCCGGATCATCAACGAGGTGAAGGGCGTCAACCGCTGCGTGCTCGACGTCTCGAGCAAGCCGCCCGCCACCATCGAGTGGGAATAACCGTTCCATGAGCCGACGCCGCGCGATCTATCCGGGGAGCTTCGATCCCGTGACCAATGGTCACCTCGACCTGATCACGCGGTCGCTCGGTCTCTTCGACGAGGTGATCGTCGGGGTGGCCGACAACGAGGCGAAGAGTCCACTCTTCACCACGGAGGAGCGCGTCGATCTGATCCGCCGAAGCGTTGGCGATCAACCGGGCCTTTCCGTGGAGCCTCTCAATGGCCTTCTGGTTGATTTCTGCCGCCGCCGGGAATCCTTCGTTGTCATCAGGGGCCTGAGGGCCGTCTCCGACTTCGAGTTCGAGTTCCAGATGGCACTGACCAACCGCCGCCTCGAGCCGAAGATCGAGACCATCTTCCTCACGCCCAGGGAGGATTGCATCTTCCTGAGCTCCCGGATTGTCAAGGAGGTGGCCCGCCTCGGCGGTGATGTCTCCCCGTTTGTCTCCGCTTCCGTGCTTGATGCCCTGACCGAAAAATTTCCCAAGGCCTGAGGAAACTGGAGGGAGGGTTAGAAGGGTTAGAAGGGTTAGAAAGGAAGGGAGAATTCGAGACCCGTCGGCATTCAGTCCCTTGTAACCCTTGTAACGTTTCACGGTTCAACCCAGATTTTTCATTAGGATCAGGATTACGGGAGCGGGGAAAGGGGTTACAAAAGTTAGAAAGTTGAAGCGTTACAAAGTGGATCCAAACAGCCCTGACCTGAGAATCGAGATGGCGAATTCAGAGAACTCGTCACAGCAGAAAGGGCCGGAGTGTCGAATCAGGTTTCCAATTCAGTCCCTTGTAACCCTTTTAACGGTTCAACGTTTTAACTCCCTGATGGCCACCATCCGTGCGAGCCATCCACACCAGTTGATGCCGCTCTATTGCAAAATCCGGGTTGAACTCTCACCATCCCTTCCATCCCTGTGAATCTTGGGCTAGGGTATCCCCATGAAAGTCCATCTGCGCCAGATTCCCGCCGGGAGCACCCTTCATCTGGAGGGGGAGGAGGATTCCGCACCCCTCGGGCTTGAGGAGGCGGGTGCCGAACCTGTCGGTCCCCTGGAGTATTCCCTGGATGTCGGTCTCTCCGACGGGGGGCTCTTTGCCACCGGCAGTCTCGCCCAGAGGGTGCGGATGACCTGTGTTTCCTGCCTGGAGCCCTTTGAGAGGGAGGTGGTTGTCGACCCGTTCGCCACCCAGATCGAACTGGAAGGAAGTGAATTAGTGGACTTGACCCCAGAGGTAAGGGAGGATATTCATCTCCTTCTGCCCGCGCATCCCCGATGCGATCAGGGCGGAGAAAAGACCTGCCCCGCCCACTTCCCCGCGGGCGCCCGAACCACTCCCTTGCAAACGGAGAAGACGGCGCGCCCGGCGGTCTGGGAAGCACTCGACCAACTCAAAACACCACCATCCGATGGGAGTCCCTAAACGCAAAACTTCAAAGATGCGCCTTCGCACCCGCAAGGCCGCGAACCGCTGGCATGCCCCCAAGCTCGGCAAGTGCACCCAGTGCGGCGCCACTCTCCGCTCCCACACCGCCTGCCCTGCCTGCGGAACCTACCGCGGTCGTCAGGTTCTCGATGTCGAGGTGGCGTAACCACCCCCTCTTCTTCCGATCAGGAAGCAGAAAGCTCCAGCCCGGTCTCCAGTAGCATCATGAGGATCGCCCTCGACGCCATGGGGGGTGACTACGCCCCGAAGAACACCGTGGCCGGGGCCGTCATGGCCCTCCGGGAGTTCCCCCGGATCACCAAGCTCTTCCTCACCGGGGACGAGCAGGCGATCAAGGCCGAACTCACCTCCCTCGGGTGCGCCGACCCGCGCATTGAGATCGTCCACACCACCCAGGTCGTGGAGATGAGCGACGCGGCCGTCGAGGCCGTCCGCCGCAAGAAGGACTCCTCCGTTTCCCGGGCCGTTGACCTCGTCAAGGCCGGCCAAGCCGATGCCATCGTCAGTGCCGGCCACACCGGCGCCGCCGTCGCCGCGACGACCATCAAGCTCCGCACTCTCGAGGGGATCGAGCGCCCCGGCATCGCCTCCTACATCCCGACCGAGAAGAATGTCTGCGTCCTCATCGACGCCGGTGCCAACATCGACGCCAAGCCCTTCCACCTCCTGCAGTACGCGATCATGGGATCCGTCCTCTCCAAGCATGTCCTCGGTTACGCGAACCCCGAGATCGGCCTCATGTCGATCGGCGGCGAGGATGTGAAGGGGAGCGAGTTCACCAAGGATGTCTTCAAGCTGCTCAAGGCCTCCTCGCTTAATTTCCGTGGCAACATCGAGGGGCACGACCTTTTCGAGCATCCGGTCGAGGTCATCCTGTGCGACGGATTCACCGGCAATGTCGTCCTGAAGACCGCGGAGGCCACCGCCAGCGCCGTCTTCCGGTGGCTCAAGAGCGAACTGACCAGGACCCCTCTCCGCATGCTCGGTGCCTGGATCGCCCGGAATGCCTTCCGCGCCATCCGCCGCAAGACCAACTACGAGAACTACGGCGGCAGCCCGCTCCTCGGGGTCAACGGCATCTGCATCATCGCCCACGGCTCCAGCACCCCGCTCGCCATCAAGAACGCCATCCGCGTCGCCACCGATTTCATCGACCAGCAGGTCAATCCCCGCATCGTCGAGGCCGTGCGCGCCTACAACGAGAAGAACGAGGTCTCCGCTTCCGCGGCGAACCCGGCGGCCTGAACGCCTGCAGGACAAGAGACTCCAGGATTTTCATGAACCGCACCGCATCCATCATCGGCACCGGCAGCTACGCCCCCGACCGCGTGATGACCAACGCCGATCTCGAGAAGTTGGTGGAGACCAGCGACGAGTGGATCCAGAGCCGCACCGGCATCCGGGAGCGCCGTATCGCGGGGCCCGAGATGCCGACCAGCGAGATGGCCGCCCGTGCAGCCGCGGCTGCCATCGAGAATGCCGGGATCCAGGTCGGGGAGATCGACCTCATTATCTGCGCCACCGTCACGCCCGACATGTTTTTCCCGAACACCGCCTGCTTCGTCCAGACCAAGATCGGTGCGGTCAATGCCGTCTGCTTCGACCTCTCGGCCGCCTGCTCCGGTTTCCTGTTCGGGGTGGAGACCGCGCGCCAGTTCATCGCCTCAGGCACCTACAGGACCGTCCTCGTGATCGGCGCCGACAAGCTCTCCAGCATCGTCGACTGGACCGACCGCAACACCTGCGTCCTCTTCGGCGACGGAGCCGGAGCCGCCATCCTCCGGCACCGCGAGGGATCCAAGGGAGTCATGGCGACCCGCATGGGAAGCAACGGCGCCCTTGCCGACATCCTCTACATTCCCGGCGGCGGAAGCGCCCACCCCGCGAACTCCCCGACCGCCTCCGAGAACCCGGTCACCATCCGCATGAACGGCCGCGAGACCTACAAGCACGCCGTCACCGCCATGGTCGAGGCCTCCCAGCAGGTCCTTGTCGATGCCGGAGTCTCCCCTTCCGAGATCGCCTGCTTCATTCCCCACCAGGCCAACCTCCGTATCATCGAGGCGATCGCAAGCCGTCTCGACGTCTCCATGGAGCGCTTCCACATCAATCTCGACCGCTACGGCAACACCTCCGCCGCCGCCGTCGCCATCGCACTCGATGAGGCGAACCGCACCGGCCGCTTCAAGCGCGGGGAGAAGATCCTGATGGTGGTGTTCGGCGGGGGGTTGACGTGGGCTTCCACTGTCGTCGAATGGTAATTGGGAAGGCTTGGGATTTCGGCGCGGGGCGTTGTTGCCGCTCGGTCGGCGTAGGACTACTACGCCTTCCCTCGCGCGCCTAGCCCCGCATCCAAACTTCCAAGCCTTTGGAGCCGAGGCCCCTTGCTCTCCATCCAAGCTTGCAAGCCTTTAACTCGAACTCCGCACGGAATCGTGCTGAAGGAAGTCTCAACGTAAGCGAAGCAACAACTACGCCTGCAAAGCGACGAGGTGTGACGTCGGGCCTGGCTATTCAAGCAAGGTAGGAGTCAGGAATCGGACAACGATTGCAAAAAGCAAGGGCATCAGCGGAAGAATCGACACCTAACATGGCTGCTTTGCAGTCCTATCAGCACCTGCCAGTCGCTGATTTGTTACTGGATCCCTGCGCCAAATCCTTTCTCTGTGCCACTGCGCCTTAGCGGGAGAAATCCCTTTATTTTCCCCATGGAAGCATCAAGGTGTGTGGGGACCTGAATCGAAATCGCTCTTATTTCTGGAATGCTGATTGCGGCACAGGAGTTGCTTCAGATATAAGAAACGCTCTTTCTTTTAGAAGGCAGGGTTTTTTCACACAACAGACGTAGTACAAAAAAACACAACTATGAGACTCTCCTCTCAATTCATTTCCGCGCTGCTGCTTGCCATCAGCTCTGCGGCGGTTTCCAACGTCGCGGCTCTGGATCTCATCGTCGATGGCGGCACGACCAACATCACGAGTGGAACAAATTCCTACAACCGGACTATTGTAGGCAACATAACATCCAACAACCAACTGGTCGTCCAAAACTTTGGAACCTTGTTAACCAACACTATCGAATTGGTTGTCGGCTTCGATGGCAGCAGTAACAGCCTGATCATCAGCAACGGGGGATCGGTGGTCAATACGATTGGCTTCATTGGAGCGGCAACCACGTCCTCCAACAACAGAGTGCTGGTTACGGGGGCAGATTCGGATTTGTTAAACAGTGGAAACTTCTACGTCGGCGACTTCGGCAGCAGCAACAGCCTGGTCATCAGCAACGGGGGATCGGTGGTCAATACGATTGGCTTCATTGGAGCGGCAACCACGTCCTCCAACAACAGAGTGCTGGTTACCGGGATGAATTCGAGATGGACCAACAACAGCGGCTTGTTTGTCGGCCAAGATGGCAGCAGTAACAGCCTGGTCATCAGCAACGGGGGATCGGTGGCCAATACGTTTGGCGTCATCGGAGCGGCAAACAGCTCCTCCTACAACAGCGTTCTGGTTGCCGGGACGAATTCTAATGGGGATCGTTCGACTTGGATGAACAGCGCGGACCTCAGCGTTGGCTATAATGGCGACAGCAACAGCCTGGTGGTCAGTGATGGGGGTGCGGTCAATGCATCTATCATCTATGCCGGATTTCAGCCGGGTGCCAACCACAACCAGGTCATCGTCGATTCAAATTCCACGATCACGACGCCGGGCCTTTTCGATGTCGGCCATCTCGGCTCTTCCAACAGCCTGATCATTACGAACGGAGGCAAGGTCTTTATCGGGGCCGGAGGCTCGTCGATCGGATCATTCGCCGTGAGCGGCAACAGTGTGTTGGTGACTGGATCCGGTTCTATGCTCACCAACGTCGGTATTTTTTACGTCGGATACCAAGGGGCGGGTAACCAGTTGACCCTCTCCAATCAAGGTTCGCTCATTTCCGACACGCTAGCCGTGGGAGGTTCGGTTGCGGGTGGGTTTTTTGGCAGCAACAACACGGTTCTCGTCACCAGTAATGCCTCCATGACCGTCAATAGCGACCTTTTTGTGGGAAGAGAGGGGGCTTTCAATAGCATGACTGTCTCCGGTGGCGGAACGGTCACAGCTGCGGTTGGCTACATCGGAAATGCATCCACCTCCTCCAACAACAGCGTTCTGGTGACTGGAAGTAACTCGCTCTGGACCAACAGCGGCAATCTCATTCTCGGCAATCAAGGTGCCAGTAACAGTCTTGTTATCAGCAATGAAGGAACTGTGGCCAATAACAGGGGCATCATCGGCTTCACCACCACCTCCTCCAACAACAGCGTGCTGGTGACGGGCGGCAACTCGCTCTGGACCAATTCGGAGAATCTCTATGTCGGCGCGGGTGGCAGTAGCAACAGCCTGGTGATCAGCAATCTGGGATCGGTGGCAAACAGCAACGGCATCATCGGAGATGCCTTAACCTCCTCCAACAACAGCGTGCTGGTGACAAGCAACTCGTTCTGGATTAACGCGGGCAGTCTCCTTGTCGGCTCGGGTGGCAGCAGCAACAGCCTGGTGATTTCCAATGGGGGAACGGTTGCTAATTCGATTGGCTACATCGGCTTCACCATCACCTCCTCGAACAACATCGTTCTCGTGACTGGAAGTAACTCGCTCTGGACCAATAGCGGCAATCTCTTGGTCGGCTGGAGAGGTGGCAGCAACAGTCTGGTGATCAGCAACGGTGGATCGGTGGTCAATTTGTCTGGATTCATTGGCATGAATGCTGAATCCTCCAACAACAACGTGCTGGTGACGGGAACGAATGCGAACGGCGATGTTTCGACCTGGACCAATAGCGGCGACCTCTTTGTCGGCTTCCAAGGCAGCAGCAACAGCATGGTCATCAGTAACGGGGGATCGGTGGTCAATTCGAGTGGCTACATTGGATGGGAAAACACCTCCTCCAATAACAGCGTGCTGGTGACGGACGGCGGGACATGGACCAACTCGGGGAATCTCTTTGTCGGCTTTAGTGGTGCCGGCAACAGTCTGGCGATTTCCAATGGTGGAACGGTGGTCAATACGTCTGGCTCAATTGGATGGGCAGACTCCTCCTCCAACAACAGCATTCTGGTGACAAGCAACTCGCTCTGGACCAATAGTGGCAACCTCGATGTCGGAGTGCGTGGCAGCAGCAACAGCCTAGTGATTTCCAATGGTGGCGAGGTGGCGAGTGCGGATGGCTTCATTGGATGGGGACCCACCTCCTCCAACAACAGCGTGCTGGTGACGGGATCTAACTCGCTCTGGACTAACTCTAGAGCGCTCTATGTCGGCAATCGAGGCAGCAGCAACAGTCTGGTGATATCCAACGGTGGAAGGGTGGCAGTGGGTAGCAACTCGTATATCGGCTTAACCAACACATCCTCCAACAACAGCGTGTTGGTGACGGGGGTCAACTCACTCTGGACCAACAGCGGCAATCTCTATGTCGGCAATGATGGCAGCAGCAACAGACTGGTGATCAGCAACGGGGGATCGGTGGCCAATGCGTTGGGTTTCATTGGAAATACCACCAACTCCTCGAACAACAGCGTGCTGGTGACGGGAACAAATGCGAACGGCGATGCTTCGACTTGGACCAACAGGAGCAATCTCTTCGTCGGTAATCAAGGTTCCAGCAACAGCCTGGTGATATCCAACGGTGGAACTGTGGCGAATATCGGTGGCTCCATTGGGTTCTCTACCAACTCCTCCAACAACAGCGTGTTGGTGACGGGGGGCAACTCACTCTGGACCAACAGCGGCAGTCTCTCTGTCGGCTTCGATGGCAGCAGCAACAGCCTGGTAATTTCCAACGGTGGCAAGGTGGCGAACAGCTTTGGCACCATCGGCGCGCACACAATCTCCTCCAACAACAGCGTGCTGGTGACGGGAACGAATGCGAACGGCGGTGTTTCGACCTGGACCAACAGTGGCGACCTCTATGTAGGCGCCGAGGGCAGCAGCAACAGCCTGGTAATTTCCAACGGGGGATCGGTGGCCAATGCGTTTGGCTACATTGGATGGGAAAACACCTCCTCCAACAACAGCGTGCTGGTGACGGGATCTAACTCGCTCTGGACTAACTCGGATGATCTCTATGTCGGCCTCCAAGGCAGCAGCAACAGTCTGGTGATCAGCAATGGGGGATCGGTGGCAAACAGCAACGGCCTCATCGGCTTTAACTCTTCCAACAACAGCGTGCTGGTGACGGGAACGAATGCGAATGGCGATGTTTCGACCTGGACCAACAGCGACAATCTCACTGTCGGCGCAGAGGGCAGCAGCAATAGCCTGGTGATTTCCAACGGGGGAGCGGTGGCTAATAACTATGGATACATCGGCCTGGAGATAACCTCCTCGAACAACAGCGTGCTGGTGACGGGAAGCAACTCTCTCTGGACCAACAGTGGCAACGTGGTTGTTGGCCAAAATGGCAGCGGCAATAGCCTGGTAATCAGCAATGGGGGCAGGGTGGTAAGTCTCTTTGGTTACCTCTCGTATTCCAACCCTTCCTCCAACAACAGCGTGACGGTGGCAGATGTGGGCTCGATTTGGACCAATAGCGGCGACTTGTTCGTCGGGTATGGTTTCAGCGGCAACAGCCTGGTAATTTCCAACGGGGGGACGGTGGCGAATAGCAACGGCTACATCGGTAACTCTTCCAACAACAG
>JBAPTI010000078.1:0-25934 GCA_049282095.1 Chthoniobacterales bacterium | reverse complement strand
GAGACCGCTGCGGGTATCGCCCAGCGCTCGCGCCTTCAAAAATCAGCAAATGCTCTTCAGCGGCCTTCATGGGATTTAATCAGCGCTTCCCCTAGTCAAGGCTGGGCGGTCACTCGCCTCGCAGGTGTGGATGCTTGGCGGCCCTTGCTCCGGCGGCGATTTGGACACGGGAAGATTTTTCACGGGCTTTGTTGGCGACTGACTCGTGATGATGCTTGTCGAGTCCATCGACCGTCAGGTCTCGGTCCTTGCGTGAGGTGTGGACCCGGCTTTTTATCGCGGCTTCGCTTTTGATCCGGGTGTTGGATTTGTGGGATGTGATGCTCATGGTTCACCTGCACCATCACCCCCTCGGTCAACGCCTTCAACAAGGGGACAGTAATCAAAGGGCTTATACCGAACTCCAAGAGTTCGGGATCATTCCTCATCAGCATCAATGAAGAGGGAATGTTCCCTGCCCCATTCGGCAATCGCTGCGGACCAGCGGGCCTCGTCGCGATAGTTGCTGAGCAGGAAGTCCGGAACATGGCGTTCCTCGATCTCTCCGGAAATCGGTCCGGGAGGAGAAGTGACGGCGGTGGTGAATGCGTGGTCGGGTTGGAGTGCGAAGAGCCAATCCCGTTCGGTTGTCTTGTTGTTCATGGGGGAGGGAAGTTTGTGACTTTATCATGTTGGACCGCGGAACCCTCTCCGGCGTTGAATGAAAGATTGCTCCTCGCTTTTTGGCTGCGGGTAGATTGAAGAATGCCATTTCACGCAACGGGCGCAGAGGTCGCTAAGGTTCGATCCAAGAAGGCTCCATGCTGGGTCATGCTCGGGAACAAGGGCCCGGTGTTGATCATCCCTTTTATCCCCTTGGTTAGCCCGGCCGTTGCTTCGCATTTGAATTGATGATCGGACAGCCGGTCCGATCACCCTTGCGGGCTGTGCTGACGCACATTCTATGTCGTTCTTGCCACCGCAAGACTCCATTCGGGCTTTCCCAAGCAATTGAATGGCACTTGCCTCCCGGCAAGCGGTGCCGCCCTGTAGGGTTCCGCTTCGCGGACTTCACCGCGCCCGACCCCTCGGGCTTGGTTCGCCCCTGTCGGGGCTGCTTCGCAGTCCTATCAGCTTTGATTCGCTCGCTCCTGCTCGTCTCACCCTTGCGGGCTGAACTTTCGTTCAGTCTACCCAAGCCTTTCCCACGGCTATGTGTTCGCCAGTCGCTGATTTGTTACGGATCCCTGTAAATGCTTCCATACATCACCATTCCTGAGTTCCTGAGTTCCTGATTTTTCCACCTGTCTTCCCTCTTCACCAAATAGAGAAGCCCCGAGATTTGTATTCCTTCCCAAGATCTAAGCGTTTCGACAGGTTGTTGAGTCTCGGCCCCTACATGATTCTGTTTCCATGACCCCCAAGGTCCCCAAAATCGTCTTCACTTTCAGGATCGATCCGCGGGTGAAGGAAGCAGCCAAGAAAGCCGCCAAGGAAGCCAAGACGACGCTCTCCCGTTACGTAGCCGAACTCATCAGGCTCGATCTTTGGAGGAAGGGGCTGTTGCGTTAACGGGTCAGAGGGCTGATGGGCTGATGAAGGCGCCAGGTGTTTCGCGTTTAGGGTATTAGGGGCTGGGCTGCCTTCTACTTTCAGCCCTCGACGCTTGTCACTCGTCCCTTGACTCGGTCTATCCCCTAACAGTCTAACAGCCTAGAGCCTAAACAACCTTTTTTGGGGGCCTAGGACGCTCTACGACCTACCTGGTGTGGGAGGATGGTGGAATGAATTCCTTGCCCTGCACCATTGATCACATCCTCAAAATGCTGATCTCCCGTGGGCATCTACCGCTTCCGCCGCATCAAGATCCTCCTGTGGGAGGTGTTTTTCCTCCTCTCAATATGACTCCGAATCACCTCGTCACTTGTAGGGCAATCCGTTAATTATCGTGCATCCCTCTATGACCGACTTGAAAAACATTGGGGTCCTCAACGACGCAACCCCATCAAGCGTTTTCCCGGAGCTGTTTCCCGTGGGTCGGAAACCCTTCCAATGGCAGAGCGGACTCTTCCGTGAGTTGATCAATGGCAACTCCCCCGAGTCGCTTTCCCTGCCTACAGCGACAGGTAAAACGTATGGAATCCTGCGTTGCTGGCTGGGTGCCCTTTGCGAAAAGCCGAGCATTGTACCCCGAAGGCTCGCGTATGTGGTCAATCGCCGTGCGGTTATCGACCAAGTGTACGAGGATGCACTATCGCTTGCTGATAAAGTCAGGGAGTCGAGCTTGGCTGAGAAGATTGCCAAGGCTGTCCCCGGTGCATCCGTTGCTAATCCGGTTGGCGTTTATGCCTTTCGAGGTCAGCGGAGTCTTGACCATGAATGGCTATCCTACCCCGAGCGGCCCGCGATTCTTATAGGGACAGTGGACATGCTCGGCAGTCGTCTGCTTTTTCGAGCCTATGCAGGGTCTGGTGATTGGCGAAGAGCCCAATCGGCAGGGCTCCTTGGCCAGGACACATGGTTCGTGCTGGACGAACCTCACCTCGCTCACCCCTTCCGCAATCTACTTTCTGGCATCAAGCAGCAGCAGAACGTTTCGCCAACTCCCCGTCCTTTTTGGTTCACCCAAATAGGGGCAACCAACCGGGGCAAATCATCTGGAGATGACAAACTGCAGGAAGCTCTCAAGGAGGACAAAGGTCTCGCCTCAAGGCTTTCAGCAAACAAACGCGTTTTCGTCTCCGGAAAAGCAATCAGCAGCGATGAGTTTGTCGATGAGGCGGTGAGAATTTCCTCGTCCGCTTTGGAATCTGGAAAGCCGGTTTCGATCGCCGTGATTGTTTCGACCGTCCGACTCGCACGAGCTCTTTCGACGTCACTCTCCTCTGCAAAACTTCCTCAAAATCCAAAGGTCGTCTGCATTACGGGCGCCATGCGTGGCGTGGATCGCGACTCGTTATTAGCCTCGCAGGATTTCCGTGATGCCTTTGCAGCTAGTGGCAGGACCCGCATGAACTCCGCTGTGCTCGTTGGGACCCATTGCCTGGAGGCTGGTTTCGATGGTGATTTCGACCTCCTAGTCTCCGACATCACATCGATGCCCTCTGTACTTCAACGTCTGGGAAGGCTCAATCGCGTTGGAGAGGCAAAGGAGTCTGAAGGTCACTTCTTCCTGATCCACGACAAGAAGGGAGAGCCAATGCATGTCGCAGCAACTCCCACGCACGAATGGCTGAAGCAGTTGGAAGGCCATAGCCAACCAGCTGTATTGTCCGGATCATACGGGACAGCATGCGGTAAAAGTATACTGGCAGCTTGGGACTCTCTCTCTTCTGGAGAGAAAGACCGTCTCAGTGAACCTACGGTTGCCTATCCTCCATTCCAGTGGATCGATGCCATGCTTTTTTCCATGAGTTCCTCTCTGCCCCTCGCCTCCAAGGGTAGGACGGAACTCTACCTGCACGGGTTTGAGTTACCCGAAAAGGCCGAGACCTCGTTCGTATGGCGCGACGAATCGCTGTGGATTCAGGGTGATGACTTGGCAGAAGCACTGCTCTACAGGCGACCTCTCCCCTCAGAACTTGGGCATCTTTCCCCCTTTGCCGCCCGGGAAGAACTAGCGGTCATGCAGCGGAGGCTGAACAAGCAGGGGAGTTTCGATCTTCTGGGGAAAATTTCGTTGCTGGATGCTTGGAGTGGCGAGATCCAGCCGGCGTTTCGTCGCCACGATGGCAAGTTTCAGCTGCGTGAGGTGGGCGAATTCGCCAACCGGATTGTCGTCATCCCGCCCGATGCTGGAGGCTATAAGGATGGATTCGTAGACGGCTCATCCCCAGACCGCGTAGAGGACGTTGCCCTTCCCGCGAGAGAAAGCTCCCTCGCACTCTCGGCGTGGTGCTGGAATGGCGCCAAGCTGTGCGAGGCTGCCCAGGCCACTGCGTGCGTGGCGCCCCCCGATGATGTTTCAGTGGCTGGCATCATACCATCAGGATTCAGACCATCGCCTTCGGCGATTCCCTTGTTTGCTCGCACAGGCTGGTTGGTTCTGCGCCCCCTTCGCCAAAAGAGGCCCGCAACCGGTGCGGAGCAAACGCTCAAGGATCATCTCCTTCAAGTGAGGACCGTTGCGTCCCGCATTGCTTCAGCTGTGGGACTTTCATCAGATCTCGCCGCTGCGGTTTCCGAGGCGGCGGAGCAGCATGATATCGGCAAGTCACACCACGGCTTCCAGCGATTCCTTGGCAACAATGACCTAGCCAATCCCATTGCAAAATCCGCGAAACCCGTGGGTGGCAGGAGTCCCTTCCGTCACGAAGCCTTGTCCGTATTGCATTCCTCCGAGTTGCATATTCTGCCACGTCAGCTTATCGGCGCACATCATGGCAATGGACGCCCCGTTTTTGATCCCATGGTCCGCGTCCCCCACGCGAAGACTGACGAACTCACTGCCGCCGACGGGGCTTGGCTGCAAAACTTTGCTCAACTCACCGCCCAACATAACCCTTGGACTCTTGCCTGGCTTGAGTCCCTTGTCAGGGCTGCAGATGCCCAGGCTTCGGCCGAGCCCATCCTCGTTGAGGAGGAGTCCCCATGAACTCAAGAAAACTACCGCTTAAGGCCACAAACTTCGGGGAGTGGCTGGCCTCCCTGGGGTTACTGCAACTGCTGAACGCAGTTTCAGACGATCCCCCGAAGCTCGCCTTCGATGAGCAGGGTCACGCACATCTTTACAGCACGAGAACGGACCAGGAGTTGGCGACTCTCTTGTTGGCCTCGACGGATTTCTCCAAAATCAGCGTTTACTACTACTCCTCGTCCAGTGACCAAGCGGTGGACTCAGCACCGATCTCAATCGGCAGCGAGGTCCACTACGAGTCATCGTTCACGCTGAATAGCCCGGACAGCCTCAGGGCCTTTGAGACAAGTAAGGAAACCAAGGATGGGTGCCGTGTGGACATTGCCATCGGCAGAGGAATTTCCGTACGCCATTACGTCGGAAAGGCCCTGTGCGAGTTGGCGAGCTCTCAAAACCCTCTCCGCAGTCCCATAAAAACATGGTCGGGCACGGTTGTTTTTCCGAGAATATTTCTCAATATCCGCGAGCGGGTGGCTAAGAGTTCCGCCAGCAATCTCGATGGGCTGCTCAGTGAATCAAGCCGAGAGAAACAACGTCTAAGATTGGATCATGCTTGGGAGGATTACTTCGATGACGGGTGTGCGAGCCTGGAAGAGGGAGCGAAGATGAGGCCGGCCGTCGAGTGGTTGGCCTTCCTCGGCCTCTCGTTCTTTCCACCCGAGTGGGGATGGAAATCTTTGTCCCCTAAGCACAAAACCCTCCGCTCCCACGTTTGGGAGAAACCGCTCAACACGGATGCCGTGGCGCTTGCACTCCACTCCGGTCAACCCAAGCCTGCCGCCGATTTCCAAGTCGTGGCTGACGGTAAACTCAAAAAAATCCGACTCCTTTCCAAATGTAACTAAGAACAACCACCAATACACATGAACACAATAACCAACAAAAACATCGAGGAGTGGCTTAGCACAGCCGCAGCCATAACCCTGCGTCAGCCGCTTGTTTCGGCTCTTACCGAGGAAGCCGGGTACAGGGTCTATCCGCCGACCTTCCCCAAGGATGAAAACTACTTTGTGGACGCCGTCGAAGGCGGGGGCAACCGCTCCATCATCGACACCAAGCAGAGCCAGGCCCGCCGTATCGCGGCGAAGATCGTGAGCCTCAACAATGCCCAACCCCTTGCCGACAAGATCATCCCCGAAGTGACCGTGGGAGGGGATTCCGGGACGCGAAGTGTGGGTGAATTGGGTCACCGCGTGGCGGACGCGGCGGTGCTTCTCGCCGACGGCGTGAATGCCGAGGCCGAGAAAGCGATCAAAGCCTACGCGGATGGGGATTCCACTCTTCTCGGGATCCACTTCCCGGAGAGCATCCTGTTCGGTTTCTGGGACAGCCACGGGATCCTTGGCAAAAAAGCCACCATGGCCAAGCGTTCCCGCCTCATCCACTCGGAGATCCACGCCTATGAGGTTTCGCCGGTCCGCTCCAGGTCGGTTTACGTTGCGGGGGCACCAGTGCTGGTCGGTGACGAGGAATACAATGCAGAAAAGGAGGACGAGAAACTCTCCGAAGCCGGCTTGGCAAACGCCATCGGAAAGCTGACCCGCGATGGTATCATTGCCAAGAGGATCGAACGCTCTGCCGAAATCAACCTGGCCACCCTGCGCCAGATCAAGTGCCTCAAAGACGGAAAGCTCGACGCCGCTCTGACATCCAAGCTGCACACCTATCTGCTGACTCTCGCCCTCGCCGCACTCCTTACCCCTGATTCGGACGAACTCAACCTGAGGAGTGGAGCGCACTTGGTGCCCTTGACCGCAAAGACCAAGGTACAGGTTCTCATGCGGGATGGCACGGTTCATGACATCGAGGTGCCGGCAAACCTCCTCCAAATGACGGCGGAAGCAGCCAAGGCATGGTTCAAGGCCGCGACAGGATCTGCTACGGCACCCGTGCTCACGGGCAAGATCAGCAAGGGTAAGGTCGGTGAGGTTCGCAAATCCCTCAAGAAGGGGAAAGCCGTTCCTGCGGCTTGAGGCATGAGCCTTGTCCTTAGCTTCCGATGGCACCGTGATTACCACGGTCGCGCAGGTAACGCTGGTCCTTGTGAGTGGCCACCTTCGCCGTGGCGTCTGTTCTGCGCCCTCATCGCGGCTGTCAACCCACGCTCTCCCTCAGCCATCTCGGCATCCTTGATGTGGCTCGCTGACAAAGGGAATCCGACTATCTTCACCCCTCCATACTCCGAAGCCTACGCAAAGGAAAAGCATGCGGTTCCCATTAATGACCTGACGTCTCATAATGATCCCTTCCGTGAGAGCGAACTCGCGCGTGTACGCCTCATCAAATTCCGCCAGGACATTTGCCTGCCCCTGAAAGGGTCTCGAGAGGTCTGGTACGTCTGGGACATCCATGCCACGGAAGCGGCATCTCATCTGCAGTCCCTTGACGAGCTGATGAGCAGGATCCCCTACATCGGAACCTCGCAGGACTCCGGGGCAGGAAGGGCATGGGTTCATGGGGTTGAAATGCTCGATGCCGGAGACCGATCTCGGTGGGAACCGGCGGCGGCACCGGGGGTGTCCCTGCCGGTGGTTGACGAGACGACTCCAAATCAGATCAACTTCACCCTCCTAAAACCCCTTCACTTCCACTTCAACTGCGGAATCTAGGTTGATGCCGTGACTTTTCCGATCGTTAGGGATAACAAGCCATCATGAACTAAACGCGCAGTGCAAATAGACATGGTTTCCATCCCCATCCCCAGAAAGCGATTTCCTATCAGATACCCTCTTACGCAAAGCGACTGATACTCGTAATGCAGTCCGTCGAGCAAAAACAATCGCCATGAAGATAGCTTTTCTCCTTCCTGCACCGGGCATCTCGGGCGGCTTGTTCGTGTGCTATCGGCACGCCCATTTCCTGGCTGACCGCGGCCACAACGTGACGATGGCATTCGTGGCGCCTTCCAAGGGTAGCGGTGTCGGTGCCTATCCACATTTCTCGCTCCCTGTGCGGAGCCTCGCCGACTTGGCGGCGACCGGAGAGCGGTTCGACGCCGTCATCTCCGGCTGGTGGGAATGCTATTTCGAGATGTTTCGCATTGCTGCAGACCGTTACCTTCATTTTGTTCAAGGCGACGACCGCGACAGTCTCAGGTCGCTACACGGCGGATCTTTTGCCGACGAGCCCTTCGTAGAAATGGCATTTAGCAATCCACGAGTGGGCTATCTCACGGTCGCCCGCTGGCTCAAGGAGCGGCTCGAGGGCGATGCAGATATCGCTGTGGCCTATGCACCTAACGGGATCGACCTGAATCACTTTCACCAGGGCGCGACACCGTTGGAGCCGCGAGGAAAGAGGCCACGGATTCTTATCGAAGGGGCGGGTAGCCTCGCCTTCAAGCGAATCGATCTCGCGTTTCGGGTGGCCCGTCAGATTACCGACGCAGATGTCTGGTACGTTGCAAGTGACGGTTTCACCAAATCCGAATGGCACGCCCAACGCCGATTTGCAAAGGTGCCATTTGGCGACATGCCTGCCATCTACAGATCCTGCGACGTTCTTCTCAAGTTGTCGGTCGTGGAGGGGTTCTTCGGCCCGCCTCTTGAAATGATGGCGTGCGGGGGCACGGCCTTGGTCAGCCGCGTGAATGGCTACGAGGAATACGTCGTTGACGGCCACAACGCACTGACGGTGCCGCTCGACGACGAAGCCGCGGCAGTCGCCACGTTGCGACAGTTGATCGGCGACGCCAGCCTGCGACACAGGATCTCCGCGAACGGCATCGAGACCGCCAGGAACTTTGGCTGGGAGCAGCAGTGCCCGAAGTTCGAGGCCGGTTTCATGGAACTGGTCGATCGCATTCCAGTGTGGCGCCGGGGCGAGAGTGCCGCCCTAGTCGGACTCACGGAGCTCCGCACTCGCGTGGCGCGATCAGGGGCATCGTCGCGGCGGTCGCTGTTTCGACGCCCGTCAGGCCTCCTCTCATTGGTTCCCAGCCTGATGCGGAGCATGCGGCGCCGGTTCGCCGCATCAAGGCCAGTGTTTTCCGGGAACGAGACCGTAGCCCAGGCTGCCATCCCTTTGACCCCACTAAGGACTATTTCCGGGCCTCTCGGGCCGATTGCCTTCGTCGGGCAGCCTGAGTATTTTCGCGCGGCATATTTCGACGGCGTGAAGAGTGGTGAGCACTTCGAATTTCCGATGACGTCCGCGGATCCAGCGGAGCGACTCCGCGGCCTGGCCGACTTTGTGCGGGCGAACGGAATTCGGTCATGCATCGTATTTCGCCCTGAATGGCTGTCGTCCGTTCCGGGGCTTGTGGAAAGGCTCCAGTCCGACGACGTGCGGGTGATCGGATACTCGACCGAGCCGATCCCAACGGCTGCGGCTGCGAAATGGCATCCCGACCAAACAAGTCGGCTCGATTCGCTGCGCCGGGCGCTTCCGTTGCCGCTGGATCTCCTCGTCCATTACGACATGGACTCGGAAGCTTTTCTGCGGCGGCTCGGTTTCTCCCGCCTCATGTGCCATCCGCTTCCGGTGAGCAATTCCCTGTTCTACCCGGAAAACGTCCCATTCGAATTCGACGCTTGCTTCCTGGGCCGAAGCACGCCGCATCGGGAACGCCTGCTCGGTCTGCTCAAATGCCGGTCGTCGATCGTGCACGTGGCGCACGGACTCGTCGATGAGCAGGCACGCGCTCTGATGAACCGATCGCGGGTCGTTCTCAACATTCATTGCGAGCCCTACCCGAACTTCGAGACCCGCGTGGTTCAGGCGCTGCGGTGTGGCCGGCCGGTGGTTAGCGAGCCACTGTCCGGTACCTACCTGACCCCGGGCGTCGACTACCAGGCTGCCTCCACGCCCGAGGATTTTCTGGCGGCTGTACAACGCATCATCGCATCCGGGCCATCGGATTCAGTGGCCAGCCGACGGGCTGACCTGAAACATTTCTCCCTGGACACCTTGCTCGCACGAATCGCCGCAGAGTTGGGGTGCGAGGTCTCCACCCCATGCCGCGCGGTCGCATGATCCCGCTGCGTCGAAACGCCTTTCAGGCCCGCAGTTGCGGGTAGCCAAACAGATCGAAATCGTCGGCGAACAGGGAGTTGATTTTGGCGATCGATCGGTGATTCATCCGCTGCGCATGGCGGAAGCCATGTGGCCCGAAGCCATCGACCCGCGATTCGTTGCAGTTGTCTTTGGAGATCCGGTCAGGCTCGAGTCCGAGCCAGCTGACCAGTCGTTGAAAGTCTTCTTCGAATCTTTCCACGCGGCCCACGAAATCCACGAATCGCTCGCGACCGAGATGCGTCCAATAGCAGGCGGGGTGGAGGGGCAGGCTCGAGTTGCGGCCCACATTCCGCACCTGATCTTCGCTGAGGAGTCCGATCCAGGTGTCGAAGTCATAATTGGCCTGCTTTAGTTGGCGGTGATTTTCCTCAATCTGCCTGACGACGAGTTCCTTGATCCATGGTGCCGGGTAAGTACGAAGTGGCTGGTTCTCAACGTCGCGCTGCACCTGGAGGAATCCCGAGAAGGCACGGTCGTAGGGATTGCGGACGAACGAAGCCGTGCGATAGCCGCGGCTGGCCTCGGGCAAGCAGCGGAACTCCGCGCAGCAGAGATGCTGATGGACAACGCGATTCAGAAACGGGTTGAAATGGTAGAAGGCGTCGTACGTGCTCTCCTGGAAGGCAGCGAGCCTGGCCTGGGTGGTCTGGCTCGCCGTCTTCCACGGGCTCAACAAGACGAACGTTTTGCTATGCGAGATAATCATATAATCGGTAAAAATCCGTGAAATTCAATATGTTTTATGTCCGCAGAAAGTGTGTTTAGAGTGGTGAAGGGAGAGGCTACAGAGGGATAGGCAGGAGAAGTCAGCGAGGCCGTGATGCAAGCGTTGCATGGCGCCGATCTTGTTATTGATGCCCTCGATTTTTCCGGATCTTCGCTATTTTCATTGGGTGGGTTGTGGTCTGAAGGATGGAACGTCGAGCTGAAGTTTGCCAGCCTTGAGATAGGCTATGATCCGGAGGGCATTGATTGATCGGTAGCCTCTAGCCAGACGCTTGGCGAGTTGGAGTAGACCATTGATAGCCTCCATGGCCCCGTTGGTAACCCTCGTCCTCATGAAGGCTACCACGCCGTTCCAATGCCTTTGGATCGAGCGACTCAGGCGGACGAAGGGAACAAGTCGGCTTTGGCGGGCCCTCTGGCACAACCAGGCAAGTTGCCCCTTGTCATCTTGGGAGAGGATCTCTTGGAGGAGATCCCGTAGTCCCAAGGTCTTGTCGATAGGGACGCTTCGTATCTGTCGCTCCAGTGTGCCCCTCATGACGATATGATCCACTTGGCACTTCGGACACTGGATCTCTTCCCTCTTAGCCTTGAGGTGCAATTCCCCCGCTTCAGCCACGGACTTCGTGCTCCGATATGACCAGCCTTCACCAATGCCTAAGGCCCTCCTCAAAAATGTGGCTTCAATCCCACATATCTTGACACTTACATCAACCCCTATACAAACTCCTTGCGAATGAACCCGTTTTCTGTATAGTTTACTAGTGCACGATACAGCAATAGATCATGCCCGTCTCTTTTTTAAGTTGTACTGGCAGTCCAATTTCAGGGACGTGCTGGAAATCGGCAGCATGAACGTCAATGGCTCGCTCCGGGACGTGAGCCCGTCTGGGGTTCGATACACGGGCGTCGACATGGCTGCGGGCCCGGGAGTCGACCATGTCGTGTCCGCCGGCAGCCCATTGCCATTTCCAGACGCCAGCTTCGATGTGGCGATGACGAGTTCGACATTCGAACACGACGTCTGCTTCTGGGAATCATTCGTCGAGTGCCTGCGGGTACTACGGCCGGGAGGCTTTCTCTACGTCAATGCGCCCAGCAATCACGGTGTTCATCGGTATCCACTCGATTGCTGGCGGTTTTATCCCGATGCTGGAATCGCGCTTGTGGCATGGGCAAAACGCAAGGGCGTGGACGCGGACCTTGTCGAATCGTTCGTGGCGGATCCCCTAAACGAGAGCTGGGCCGATTTCGTGGCGGTCTTTCGCCGGTCATCGTCGAGCCCGTGGATATCTCGAGGGCGGATCGCAGATGCGACGCGGGCTGTGAATATCCATGACGGCGGCCAGGGTGATCCGCCTCCGATCGAACGCGAGTCATGGGCCACGTATGACATGCGCCAGGCAGACCTGCTGACCTCAAAACTCGAGACAGCGGAGCAGCGCGTCGAGCAACTGCAGGCAGCGCTTGCCAAGCTGTCAGCCGGTGGCAACTCGATCGCCGTGAAATGGCTTCGAAGGCTGTTCTCCCGTCGGGAAAGTTTAGGACAGGCACGAAGGCCTGTCGTACGCTTCCCTGGCCCGACCTGGTCGCGAACACGAGCCAGCCCGCGGCGAGCATGATCATACTCGGCTCCGGCACCAACACGACCGAGTCGGGCCCCGTGCCGAGGCCAAATGTGGCCCGTGGGCGGGTGCTGTTTTTCGTGCATCAATTCACCCCAGTGAAGTTGAACGACTCCCGGTTTTGCACTAGGTATTTCTCGTAGAGAACGCCGTTCGGGTCGATGTCACCATTGGGGGACAGGCCGTTGTTGGTGACCGTGCCGATCCCGAAGCGACGGCCAGGTGTATAGGCAAGGTCCATATGCAGGTACTGCCAGGTGGCATCGCCGGGATTATTTGCCAACAGGTTGCTCAATGTGTTTTCACCTGATCCTATTTCTGCGGCGTGTAGGAATATGGGATGTCTTTGCCCTTGTAAGAATGAAAAATGCGAAATTAAGAAATGAGAAATAAGGAAATTGGAGATGGGGAAATTAGAAAATCTAAAATTAGAAAAAGAGAAAAGTTGAATCAAGCGCCTGGGGTGGCGCGCAAAAGGCGCCGGGGAAGGCGGCTTAATCATGCGAGGTGCAAGCCGAGCAGTCCCGAGGTGAGTACGCCGAGAACCAAGTCGCTGGGGAGGTGCGCGGAAGATCACACGATAGCGTGACCCGCAGGGCGGCACGGCTTTGCGGGAGCAAACGAACCCTTGGGAAGGGTGAGTAGGACTGCTGAAAGCAGCCTCAAAGAGGCGAGCCTTACGATCATCGAGTGCCGGGAGGCACGATGAAGCCTGCAAAGCAGTCCTTAGGACGAGGGCCATGAGGGATCTGCATCAGTTGACCGCCAGAGCGGTGGGTCAGCTTGGTGATAGACTCCTTCAGTTGGATCAGCGGATCGAGCGGTACAAGGAGGTAGAGGTTGGCGATGCTCGTGCCCACGACATCGTGATCCGTTCCTTGGACGCCGGGGTGGTCACCACCACTCAGGTGCCCGAGGTGCTGCGTGAATGGCGTGAACCGAGTCATGAGGCGTTCGAGCCCAGGACAGCGTGGTCCCTCTTCAATGCCTTCACCGAGGCCCATAAGAGCGTAAATCCCCATACGGCACTCCGTCGTGGAGAAGCCCTCTACGGCCTGTTTGACACCGAGACTGGGGCCATGCTCGGGAGGAACTAGGCATGAGTAGCCTCGTCAACCGTGCGGCCCTCAAGCGCTACCTGCTGGATCGCGCCCAAGTGATCCGTCCACATCACCGGCTATCCCGCGTGAGCGAGGAGACCCTGGAGTGGCTGGAGAACAACCTGAGGAATCAGGCCAGTGAGTTGATCCGAAGGCATCCGGCTAAGGGGTCGACGATCAAACCTTAGCCTTGGGGGAAGCAGTCCGGCATGATGGGGCTGCAAGTCACACCTTCGGGTGTGGCGGAAAAGGGGTGTGGTCAACTGCGACTACCCCTTTTTTTAGCTATTGGGGGTCCGCCGAGGTGGTCAAAGAGGCCCACTACAGAGAAGGGATTGAAATTTTCGTGGCACTTATTTGGCACAACCCCCCGTTCCCAAAACACCCAATCACCCACGAACCCTGATAAAATATGGAGCCGGCAGTCGGATTCGAACCGACGACCGCCTGATTACAAATCAGGTGCTCTACCAGCTGAGCTATACCGGCGTCTCTTGGGAGAGGGTGCCATGCCGGGGCGCGTTCGGCAAGCAGGACGGAGTTACTTGGAAGAAACGGCCCGGCGGGCCTCGTTGAGCAGCATGCGGTCGGTGGCATCCCTGGGCTTGAGGGACTCGGCCTTGGCCAGTGCCTGCTTTGCTTTATCCTGCTGGTTCATGGCTGCATAGGTCATGGCGAGCGCCGCCTGATGCATGAGGCGGTCGGGCTTGGAGGTCACGGCACGCTGGAGGTAACCTGCAGAGGATTCCAGGGAGGCTTTCGGAATGCTTCCGTAGAGAACCTGGGCGACCTCCTTGAGCAGGGGGTTGATCCGGGAGACGGTGTAATGCCAGGTGCCGAGCACATGCAGGGCTATATCCTGTCGGGGATCAAGTGCGATGGCCTTCTCGGCTTCGCTCTTCACGAAGCGCGCATAACGGATTTTCTGCGCCGGCCCCTCGAGTTTCGCGCTCCTGGCGTAGCAGTAGGAGAGTAGCGCATGGGCAAGCGGGCTGCGGGGGTTGCTGTCGGAGGCCTTGACCGCATAACCGAGGGCGCAGTCGGTATAGTATTTTTCGCGGGCGCTGTCACCCGTGTCACGGGCCTTGGTGGCGAGATCGGCATACTGCTTGGCGATGAGGCAGAGGATCTCGGTGTTGTATTCCATGGCGATCCCGCGGAGCACCTCGTCGTCGACGGGTTGGCGGCCTTCGCTGGCCAGCAGCGCCTGGAGGGTTTTTTCGGAGTCGGCCTGGTCGGGCTTTGCCGGAGGAATCGGCACCGCTGCGGGAAGCGCCGCGCCCAGGAGCAGGAAAACGAGCGGCAGGAAGGGCTTCACGGGTGATCAGATCCTGGATTGAATCCAGCGAATCACGGTGCCGAGCACGGGGACGTGATCCCAGACGCCTTGGGCGGAATCCCAAAAATCCTGATGGAGGAGCACCCGCCCCTGCGGATCGAACCTCACCAAGGTGACGCCGATCGTGCGGACGGTCTTCCCCTTGGCGAGGTGCTTCATCCGGGTATCCATGGTCCATCGGAAGTAGTAGTTCCTTCCCGAGACGGCGAGATCGTCGAAGGTGACGGTCATGCTCTCGAGTCCCTGCGCGGTCTTGACGAAGTAGTCGCGGATGGCCGGTGCTCCATGAAGTGTCCTGAGGGTGTCGTTGAGGAAGGCCCCCGGGGCGTAGACCTTCTCGGTATCCTCCCGGGCGGTTTTCTCGTCGAGATGTCCGAGGAATTTCTCGAAGCGAGCGATGGCGGCCTGTTCCGCGGCGCTGCCCCGCGGGGGTCCCTGGACCGATGCCGTCGCGCTCATGGCATCCTGAAAGGCGGGCACGGGAGCCTGGGCCGTGGATTGCTGGGCTGAAAGGGAGGTGGTCACCATGGCCGCGATGAGGAGGAGGGCGTGGAGGAGCGGTTTCACTCCACTATCCATCCTTGGTGAAAGGCCCCGCGTCAATCCTCCCGCTCTTGTCATGTGCGCCGCGAAAGGCGATAACGTCCGCATGGGACGAAATGAACAGAGTTTCTTGATGGAGATCGCCGGTCCCAAGATCGAGGTTCCGGATCTCCTGAAGTTCGAGACGGCCCGCAATCACAGCCTCTCCAACAAGATCATGAGCCGTCTCAAGGATCTTGAGAGGGAATACAATGAACTGGTGGAACTGCACCGTTGGAATGAGTTCGTGGAGGGTTTTCAGATCAACTTCCAGACGCGCCTCAATCAGGACTACTACCTCTATGAATCCAAGGGAGACGCCGGAACGCGCCGATTTCTCTCCCTGATCAGTCCCGCCGAGATGGGGGAGGCCTACACCTTCCACGGGAAGACGAGGCTTCACAGCGAGGGGTACTTCGTGAAGGTGGTGGAGGAGCGCTCCGTGGCAAAGCCGCTCTGACGGGAATCGATCAGGCATGCGTCTTCCACTTCGGCTTGCACTCGCCGGGATGTCGGGCCTGCTCTGCTGGGGGGTGATCCGGGGCATGACCCCGGTGACGGGGGGGGGCTTTGCCGATGCGCCTGGAGATGGAAAGAAAGCCGGGCGCGCCGCCATCTTCCGCAAGGAGTTCATCAATCCGGAGCAGGGTTTGCCGATGGTCCATGTTGCCTCCCTGGCCCAGATGCCGGACGGGATCCTGTCAGCCGTCTGGTATGCCGGGACGGCCGAGTGTCATCCCGATGTGAGGATTTATTTTTCCCAAAGGGAAGCGGGTATGGCGGATGCCCCGTGGTCGGCTCCCCGCGTGATCATGACGCGCGAGTTGGCGGAACATGATCTCGGTCGGCCGCTGAAAAGCCTCGGCAACGCCGTACTGCTCGCCAATCCCGACGGCTCGCTGCGGTTGCTCTTCGTGACGATCGCCATGGGGAAGTGGTCCGGAAGCCAGCTCAACAGCTGCCTCTCCAAAGACGGCGGCCTGACCTGGTCGCGGGTGGAGCACCTCACGCTCAGCCCCTTTTTCAATTTCAGCGAACTCGTCCGCAACAGGCCCGTGCCTCTGACGGGTGGAGGGTGGTGCGTTCCGATCTACCAGGAGTTCCTCGGGAAGTTTCCCGAACTGCTTTGGCTCGGGGAGCGGAACGGAAAGCTGACCTATTCCAAGACCCGGATCACCGGCGGATGCTCCGTGTTCCAACCCTCGCTCATCCCAAGCGACGGGGAACAGGCGGATGTGCTTCTTCGCGATTTCACGGATGCCCGCAGGATCCACATCGCCGGTTCTTATGACGCAGGGATGGACTGGCCCATCGTGACAGCCACCGAACTCCCCAATCCCGATGCGGGGATCTCTGGGCTGAGGCTTTCCGACGGACGGTTGCTGGTTGCCTTCAATGATTCGGCAAAGGACCGCTCCGACCTCACGCTGGCCGTCTCGGCGGATCGCGGGCGCTCCTGGAAGAGAGTCGCGGTGCTGGAGAAAGAACCCGGCGCCTCCTTTTCCTACCCCTATCTGGTGCGGAGTACCGACGGGATGATCCGGATGGCCTACACCCGCAAGGGCAAGGTGATCGCCATGAGCAGCTTCAATGAGGAGTGGCTCGCCTCGCAGGAGGATCTGGGAAATCGGGGGGGGACGCCATGAGCCGCGAACTATCACAGCAGCTTTACGCCGGTTTGGCACCTTGGCTCGCGCTCGCGCTGATTCTGCTTGGGAGGAATCCTTACCTCACCCGTGTCAGGATCATCACGGCTCTTCTGCTTGCGTTGATCGTGCTGGGCATCCCGATGCCGTTGACGGGGTGGAACGGCTTTGCCTGGATCCGCGTGTTGGAGCCGAATCCGAGCTTCACGCTCACGGCGCTCCTCGGCATCGCGCTCTGGGAGAGGATTACACGTAAAAGAATTTTCTCGCCGGCGGATTGGAATGCGGCCTGGATCTTCGGAACTGCATCCTCACTCCTCCTCTACCCAATGGCCCTCGGGCTGACCTCGCTTGATCCTTACGGCTGGGGATGGGGGCCGCGGATTCCGATCCTCACCGCTGTCGCCGCCGCGATGCTGATCCTTCGAGGGAGTCGCTTCGGGATCCTGCTGCTCCTTCCCTTTGCGGGTTTCCTCACCGGACTCCAGGAATCGACAAATTTCTGGGATGCCGTGATCGATCCCTTCTACGCGATCTTCTCCATCCTATCCATGATCGCGACGACTGCATTACGGGGCGTGAAATCCGTTGCGTTGACTTCCCCGGAAGGCATAGTGGACGGGAAGTCTACGAATTCCAGATGAGTAAGCCGCCACAGCTCGACATCACGCATCATGAGGATGACGGCATTCACATCCTCCATCTTTCGGGCAGATTGGACACCGAGACATCGCCCCATGCCGAGAGACGGATCATGGAGGTGATCGAGAAGGGGGATACCTTCATCCTGAACCTGCAGGATCTCGTCTACATCAGCAGCGCGGGATTGAAGCTGATCCTGGTCTTCATGAAAAAGACCAAGAAGAAGAATGCCCGGATGATCTTCTGCGCCCCGGGAGAGCATGTGCTGAAGGTCTTTGAAGTGAGCAATTTTCTCGAGTTTCTTGAGATCGCCGCGAGCATCCAGGAAGCTGTCCTGAAGCTGCGGTGATGAACACGGCGGCGGGCGGGGACGGCATCTCGAAGGAAAAGGCCCTGCGCGGGCTCTTCATCGCGGGACTCATCGACGTCCTGCTGACGACGACCGCCTTTCTCCTGGCCAACTCCAGCGTCCTGCTGGCCGATTTTCTCAAGACGTTCATCGAACTGATCGCCATCACCCTTTCCTGGATGGCCGTCCGGAGGATCAACCGTGGCGGAGGAAAGACCTACGAGTACGGCCTCGGGAAACTCGAGAATATCGCAAGTCTCTTCGTGGCGCTCGTGATGCTGCTCTCCTTCCTGATCATCGCGGCCAACGCGATCAGGAACATCCTCCATCCCGGACATATCGGGGGAATGGGACTCTGGGTCAGTATCGGGGCCCAGATCGCCTACGCCGGCATCAACGGGTCTCTCTATTTCAAGAACCACCGACTCTCGAGGGAGTCCCCCTCGCCCCTCATGGACTCCCAGACACGGCTCTTCCTGACCCGATTCATCGGCAATGTCTTCATCCTGCTCTCCCTCGGTCTCAGCATGGCCTTCGCCGCTCACAAGTGGTCCTCCTACATCGACCCGGCGGCCTCGCTTGTGATCGCCTTCTCGATCCTCTCCGCCACACTCGGCATCTTCTCAAGTTCGGTTTGCGACCTGCTCGACCGCACGCTCGAGGAGGAGCGCCAGATCATGATCCTCGCGGAGCTGGCCCGGCACTTCCATGATTACGAGGAGCTTCACGGGATTCGTTCCCGTCGCTCGGGCGCACATGTCTATGTGGAGATCTTCCTGGGGTTCGATCCCGAGAAAAAAGTCGGTGAGGTTCAGACATCGATCGACCGCATCCGGGCGGACATTCAGGAGAAAATACAGGGAAGCGATGTCGCCATCGTGATGACCAACGAACCGGTCACCTGAGGGTTCAATTCCTCTGCACCAGCCAGTCCCAGCGGAAGAGGTTGCGGGTGATGTGGCCCGTGAGGATGTCGCGGGTCTCGGCGGCATTGAAGCGGTCGATCATGTTGAGCCGCTTGGCGAGGATGATTTCGTCGGGTGCCGGCTGATCGAGCGGGAGGCTGATCACGGCGAACTGGGTATTCGCGGGAGGCTTCCGCCAATGGTCGTACGGCTTCACCGTCGCGCCGGGAAGCAGGAATCCGTAGCTCTCCTCGCGCGCATTGAAGTTGGAGGGGACGGCGACCTCGCAGCCGATGACGGATTCGACGCCTTCGCCCTTGAAGAGGCCCGGGCCGCGGTCGAGCGGGATCAGGAAAAGGGTGTAGCAGAGGTAGACCGTCAGGATCGCGAGCGCAAGCAGAGGACGGGCAAGGTGATCGGCGAAAAGACCGGCGATCACGAGAATGAGTCCGATGGCAGGAACAAGCGCCACCCAGAGCGGGTAGAGCGTTCCGATGGCTGCCGTCTGCTGCAGCAGCAGGCCCAGGCCGGTGAGTCCTGCCATGACAATCCCCGCCGCGACCAGCGTGACGCCGAGCACCCAGCGAGGGAGATGGCCGAGCCGGATCGCAATCAGCAGGGCGAGAGCCGGCATGGCGGGCAGCAGGTAGCGCTCGTCGCGCTGGTTGGGGATGCAGAAGAAGGCCGCCAGCACGATCATCCAGATCCAGAGGAAGACTTCGAGATGGGAGAGATGCCGCCTGCGCTTCCACGTGTCGATGAACAGGGCGATGACAACCAAGGCGAGAAGTCCGGCATTGAGCGGATAGGAAACAACGATCCGCCAGAGACTCGACTGGCCCCAGACGAGGTTGAGCCAGTAGTTCTCGCCGCCGGTGTTGAATTTGCCCGCATTCTCCCTCAACACGAAGTCCCGGAGAACCTGCGAGGGGTGGGGGTCGAGCCAGAACCAGAGTCCGAAGAGGAGCAGCGCCGCCACGACGGTCGTCGCGATGCGCCAGGCATCACGGATCAGGAAGGGGGCGGTCTTCCACTCGCGGGCCCGGAGTTGCCAGAGTGAGAGCGTGACGGCCATCGGGATCACGAGGGCGAAGGACTTGTAGAGCAGGGCGATGCCGATCATTCCTCCCCACACCCAGGGCCAGAGCAGCCCCTCGGGGAAGCGCGGCTCCCGGTGGAGCAGGAGCAGGGCCAGCGGGGCGAAGAGCCAGAAGGTCTCCGGCGCACTGGTCAGGAAGACCCTGCCGTAGCGGTAAGTGCTGAAGAAGCAGAGGAAGAGGAGCGCGGCGGAGACGCCCAGCGGAACACTGTGCAGTCGCTTCCATCCCACGAGGATGAGTAGCCCTGCCGTGAGGAGAGTGTAGAGGACGCTTGGTGCGCGGAGCAGGGCGAGCGACCAGTGGTTGCCCCAGTCGGTGGAAAGGATTCCCTGCCAGAAGAGGAGCGGGGGCTTGGTGTTGCGAGCCTTCTCATCAATCGACTGAAGCGGAAGGAGCTGGCCCGTCTGCGCGGTCAGCTTCGAGATCTGGGCGTAGAGGAGTTCGTCGCCATTGGTTGCGAGATGGTCGCTTCCGAGTCCCGTGCAGTAGACGACGAGGGCGAGGAGGAGTGCCAGCCAGCCGATGATCAGTGATCTGTGATGCGTGTCGGCGTGGGTGGTCATTCTGGGAAGTGGATGGTTACTACCTAATAGCCCAATAGCCTTCAGTCTAACAGCCTTGATGGCCGCCTGCCATCACGAGCTTGCGCTCGAATAGTGGCGGAGGGCCGAGTTCCACATCAGTCGGGTCGCCCCGACGATGAAGAGCGTGGCGGCGATGAGTTGGAACATGATCGGCCAGGGATTCTCCGTGGCATGGATCAGGAGCCTGGCGGGAATGTTCGCAACGATGATGACCGGCACCAGCCAACTGAAGACCAGCTTGAAGGCTCCCCGGTAGATCGTGTCGGGATAGCGGCCGATGTTGAAGAGGCTGTAGTAGCCGTAGATGAGGCCCTGCGAGCGGACCATCCAGAAACTGGAGGCTGAGAAGGTCAGCATGATGCCGTAGTGGATCAGGATCCCGCAGCAGACGGCAACGGCATAGAGCAGGAGCTGCGCCGCCGTCGGCACGACCGCGAGCTTCCAGAGGGAGAAGATCACGAAGCCTGCCCCGACCAAGGCATTCACCACGTTGTCCATGCCAAACTGCTTGAGTGAGACGACGAACTGGGTGTCGACCGGCAACAGGAGCATGAAATCCATCCTCCCTGTCCTAACCAGCTCCGGAAGATTCGCCAGATTCATGTAGAAGAAGGCCTGGAAGAGCTGACCGATCAGCTGATGGGTTCCGATGAGGAGCACCACCTCCCATTTCGACCACCCCCCGATCTCGCCCACGTAGGCGAAGACCACCTCGATGAAGACGATCTGCCCCAGGAACCAGAGCACCTCCACCAGCATCCAGAGCAGGAAGTTGAGCTTGAAGCTCATCTCCCGGATGAGGGAGTTGCGGAACATGATTCCGTAGACCTGACCCAAATGAGAAAGGCCACGATTCATGGATCGTGGCCTGTTCATGTCATGCGGGGACCGCGGTCTCCCGGCGGCGCGTCATTCCCTGTTTCTTAAACCGGAGGATGGTGGGCTGCGGCCTTGGAGACAACCTCTGCCATCGTCGTGGCGGCGGCGGCCATGGCGGTTCCATGCTCCATCACGACTTCGGGAAGAACGAGACCGGGAAGAACATCGCGTTCCTCGGCCACGTCCGCCTCGATCCGGCGCTTGGCCAGACGCTCGGGCGCGATGCGGACGACATTCCTGATCAGGCCGAGCTTCTCCAGAGCGCCGATGATGTAGGCGGAGGGATCGATCTGCCACCAGTGCATGCCGTGGTTGGCGGAGCGGGGGAAGGCATGGTGGTTGTTGTGCCAGCCCTCTCCCATGGCGAGGAGGCCGATCACGAAATTGTTGCGGCTGGCATCGGTCGTGACGAATTCGCGGCCGCCGTAGGTGTGGCAGACCGAGTTCACCGCCCAGGTGACGTGGTGGTTGAGGAACATCCGGACGAGGCCTCCCCAGATGAATCCGTACAACCCGCCGGTCAGACCGCCGAAGGCGTACCCCACGAGGAAGGGAATCAGGAGGCTCAGAAGGGCCCAGACCAGGAATGTCTTGCTGACGAAAACCACCAGCTTGTCCTTCAGGAGGGGGCCCGCATAGCGCTGCACATCGGGCCGGAAGTCATCGAGGATCCAGCCGACATGGGCATGGAAGAAGCTCTTGAGGGGGCTGTGCGGATCCTCCTCCTCGTCGGAGTTCGCATGGTGCTGGATGTGGGTTGCCGCCCAGTTAAGGGCGGGGCCTTGGAAGGCCATTGATCCGCAGATCAGGAAGAAGCCACGGATCCAGTCCGGGGCCTCGAAACCCTTGTGGGTCAGCATCCTATGGTAGCCGATGGTGATGCCGAGGGCGCAGAAGATGTAGCCGACCACAAGAAGGGTGAGGTCGACGGGAGTAATGAAACGGCCCCAGAGGCTGAAAACTGCAAAGGCGGTGCCCAGAAGGGGGATCCAGACAAGGAGCTGGAGGATCACCTTGGCGGTGAGGGAGACTGGCTTGTTCGACATAAGCGATTAGCCTACCCCACCTTCCGCCTCTTGCAAGAAGAGATAGCCCCCGGGGGGAGACCTGAAGGAGAAGGGGTCAAAAGAGTTAGAACGTTACAACGATGGTTTTGGCTCCTCGCTGTTTTGAGTGGGTAGTCTGAGACACAGGAGACTAATCAGGAAAGAACCATGAAGATCATGAAGGTAGATCCAACGGGGGGGAAGTTATCACGCAACGGCCGCAAAGGTCGCAAAGTCAGGTATAAAGAGTGGTGCCAGATGAAACCAAGGTTGCGAGAACGGTGGGTTTATTGGAATTTCTTGAAACACCCCTGCCGATATAAACAGGGCGATGGGGAACTCCTCGTTGCGTTCGTTGCGTCCTTAGCGTGAACCCTATTCCGTGTCTTTTCCGGAATATTTCCCCACTCCGAATAGCAAAGAGCCATGGTTTTTTGAGAATTCTTGCAACTACCCTGCCAGTAAAAACACGGCAAAGCGGAACCCTCGTTGCGATCACTGCGTCCTTTGCGTGAAACTCATTCCTTGTCTTTTCAGGAACATTCACCCACTCACAATCGCGAAGAGCCAAAAATCGATTATCGGAAGACCTCCCGCATGGCGGCTTCGATCCCATCAAAACGGTAGCGAAAGCCCATGTTCGCAAAGCGTTTGGGGACGACTCGCTGGCTGTCGAGCATCAGGTGAGAGAGGTCGCCGAGGCCGAGGCGGAGCGCAAAAGCCGGGGCCGGGAAGAGGGCCGGCCGATGGGCGGCACGCGCGGCGGCCTTGGTGAACCCGTCATTGGTGACCGGCTCCGGCATCACGGCGTTCATCGGGCCGCTGATCGAGTCGTCATGAAGGCAGACCATAACCATGGAGGCCAGGTCGTCGACCTCGATGCATGACATCCATTGCCGGCCCGAACCAAGTCGGCCTCCCAGGCCCATGCAGAAGACCGGCGTGATCAGCTTCATGGCTCCGCCGTCGCGTCCCAGGACAAATCCGATCCGAAGCCGCACGACACGCACTCCCAGGGCCTCAGCCTTGACCGCTTCCGCTTCCCACGCCTGCGCCACTTCGGAGAGGAAGCCGCTTCCCGCCCGGGAATCCTCGTCCACGATTCCATCCCCGGTATCTCCGTAGAACCCGATGGCCGAGGCGCTCACAAGAACCCGTGGTTTCACGGGGGCGGCGGCGATTCCTTCGACCAGACGGCGAGTTCCTTGGACACGGCTCTCGAGAATGCGGCGGCGCTTCTCTCGGGTCCAGAGGCCGAGGATCGATTCCCCCGCAAGATGAACCAGGCCGTCGCAGCCGGTCACATCCATCGGGGAGGTGAGGGAGAAAGCCCTGCGTCCTGCACCGCCGCGTCGACTGAAGAGCACGACCGAGTCACCCCGCTCCGTTGCGGCCCGCGTTACCGCATGGCCGATAAATCCAGTCCCGCCTGTGATGCCGATATTCATAGGGAGAGGGGTTTAGCTAGGGGGTTAGGCGGAAGGATATCCCGCAGAGGCGCAGAGAAAGAGAGACACGATGCATTCCCTGAACAGTCTGGGCGTCTTTGCGTCTCTGCGCGAGTCCGGATTCCTTTCCTTCCCCTGTGTCCTCCCACGGATCAGGGAAATCAATGTGCGGAGACCTTGGAGAAGAGGTTGAGGATGAGTGTGCCGGCGATGATCAGGGTGAGGCCAAGGATGGCGGGAAGATCGAGGCTCTGCCTGTAGTAGAGCCAGCCGACGACCGCGACGAGAGCCGTGCCCACCCCGGACCAGATGGCGTAGGCCACGCCGATGGGAAGGGTCTTCAGGGTGATCGAGAGCAGGAAGAAGGCCGTGCCGTAGCCGGCCACCACGAGCAGCGAGGGGATCGGGCGGGTGAAATTCTCCGAGGCCTTCAGCGCGGAGGTGGCGATCACCTCGGCCAGAATGGCCAGAAGCAGGATGAGGTGGGTTTTCATGAACGCTGCACGGGAAGCGGATCAGCGGGCGTTCCCGAACTTGGCATGGAGCCACCTGTAGGGGAAGTGATCGCCGGGGCAGTCGGTCGGCCTGGGATTGATCTCCTTGTGGGCGTGGACGATGGCCTGACGACCCTGCGATTTCCCAACGCGGTTGCGGAGGTAGGAGACGAGTTCCTCGATCGCTCCGACCTGAGCCTTGGTCGGGGTGTCGCGGTTGAAGTCCCCGACAAGGCAGATGCCGAGAGCGATGTCGTTGAGGTAGTCGCTCGCCACATGGCCGCCGTTGATCTGCCGTGTCCAGCGGGGACCCACCTCGACCTGACCGTCGCCCGAGCCGTGGCCGTCGCCGATCACGAAGTGGTAGGCAAGGCCGTTCTGCATGTGTCGGACGCGCCTGTGGTAGATGTCGAAGACGCGGGCGTTCCCCTCGCGGGTGCCGCTGTTGTGGATCACGATGTATTTCCAACGACCCCTCCGCACGGGGGCGCGGTCGATCGCCGCGCGCGTCGACGAACTCAGATAGGTGTAGCTTTTACGGGATCCGAAGAGCCTGCTCCAAAACCCTTCCGGAGCGGGAGGCGGCGTCGGGGCGGGCTCCAGTCCCTGGTCGGCCTCCACGCCCGACTTCTCGATGGTGATCGGTGCCGAGGGAGTGGCTCCATGAGGTAAAGGGAGGGAAGGGGACGTGGAGGGAGTGTTGGCCGTGTTGGGAGCCGGTGCCGGGTAGCCGGGGGATGTGGCCGGCTTGGCTGATTCCGGTGACGAGCCATCCCGGGAACCGCCGGAAGAATTGGCTGAATGGGAAGCGGACGATGGGGAGGAGTTCTTCCGCTGGGCACTGCCCGCGGAACTCTTGCCCGCGGAGCTTTTGCTTGAGGAGCTTTTGCTTGAGGAGCCTTTGGTGGAGGCGGTCGCGCGGGATCCGGATGAAGAGGAGCGCTTCTTCGAGGTGCCGGAGCCGGAGCTGGAGCCGGAGGAGGACGTCCCCGAAGATCGCGTGCCTGAAGAGGAGGAACTCTTTTTCTTTGCAGAGGAGCTTCCGGAGGAGGACTTCTTTGCAGAGGAGGTGGAGGAGCTTTGATGGCTCTTGCGGAAGAGGGCTTTTTTCTGCTCCGCCGTCAACTCGGCGCGGAGTGAGTGCATGCCGACGCCACTGCACACCAGCAGGATCGCGAACAGTCTCACGAACAGTTTTAGGGGCACCGCGGAAGGAAGCACGTTCATGAGGCTACCAGCCGGAGAGCGACGATCAAGCAGACGGGGAGAGCGCCTTTCTCCCCCCATGGCCATAGATGGCCCTCACCAGATAGAGTCCCTCGGCGGGAGCCATCGCGGGATTCGGCCACGGCTTCCCGGCGGCCAGTCGTTTGGCAAAGCATTCGCGGGTCTCTTTCCCCTGCGCCACCCGGACCATCCCTCCGACAAGCATCCTGACCATGCGGTAGAGAAAGCCGTTTCCCTCCAGGGTCAGGGTCATGCCGGAGCCGCGCTGCCTCACAGCGACCCTGCGGATCGTCCTGACGGTGCTCTCGGGGAGAGAGCCCGAGTCCGCACAGAAGCCGCGGAAATCATGGGTTCCCTCGATGAGGCCGGACAGTTCGCGGATCATGGCGCGATCCAGATCACCGTGCAGATGCCAGGCACGCCTGTGCAGATGAGGGGGGAGAACCGGCGCATGCCAGAGCTCGTAGCGGTAGATCTTTCCCGAGGCCGCGAAGCGCGCATGGAAGCCCGGCGCGGCCTTGGTGGCGCGAAGCACGCGGAGTTCGGGGGGCAGCGAGGCGTTCAGGGCCGCTACCCAGCGCGCCGCTTCCTGGAGCCGCCCGAGCCGGGCA
>JBAPTI010000077.1:0-17656 GCA_049282095.1 Chthoniobacterales bacterium | reverse complement strand
CAGGGCTGAAGCCATTTGTCGATTTTTGTGGCGTTGCTCGCTCGGGCGAGACCGCTGCGGGTATCGCCCAGCACTCGCGCCTTCAAAAATCAGCAAATGCTCTTCAGCGGCCTTCATGGGATTTAATCAGCGCTTCCCTAACAGCCTTGATCGTCCTTTGTGATAGAAGCTGCTGTCTCCTAAAGGCCTTTTGCCTAATAGGTTAGCATCAGTCCTTTTCCCTATTCCCGACCGAGTTTACGTAGGAGTTCGGGAGCATCCCTCGAAGCGTTTTCCCAAATCATCTGGGTGTCGATCCCGAAATAGTCATGCATGATCCGATGGCGTAGGCCGATGATCTGCTGCCAGGGTACATCCGGGTATGCGGCATGCTGTTCCGCGTCGAGTTGTCGCGCCGCCTCGCCGATAATCTCAAGATTGCGAGTGACTGCATCCATGGTTTCTGATCATCCAGAAAAGATTCGAGGGTCTTCCCTCGGGTATATTCCAACACCCTGCCCAACGCGGTGCGGATATCCGCCACCAGCAGGAGTTGGTCGCGTTTAGGCATCCGCAAGATCCGGCTCGATCAAGCGCCAGCGCTTTGGATCAATGGCGCGCCTGGAGACCACATCGGACCGATGTCCCAATGCTTTTTCGATTTCACCCGCCAAGCTGACAAATTTCAACCCCATGGAAGGATCAACCTCCACGAGGACATCGACATCGCTCTCCTCGCCTGCCTCGTCCCTGGCAGTGGATCCGAAGAGTGCAATCCTGGAGACGGGATAACGCCTTTGAAGATCCGGCTTGATGCTGGACAGGACACGCAGTGCTTCGTCGCGACGCATGAAAGATAGTTACCATGATCCGATCCCTTCGTCCATGCCTGTTAGGCCATACATTTTCCTAACAGCCTTCAGCCTTCAGTCTAAAAGCCTTGATCGTCCTTGGTGGTAGAAACTGCAGCTTGGATCTTTCCACGTGTTTCACCAGCCATTGCTTGCCCGCAAGGCGCGCAAGCGCTAGGTTCCCCTCATGAGTAGTGAGATCATCTTCGAGGTGAGAGAAGACGAGATCGATGGGGGCTATACAGCCACGTCACTAGGTTTTGGCATCCACACACAGGGAGAAACGATGGAAGAAGTTCGAGCCATGGTGAAAGAAGCCGTGGCCTGCTACTTCGAAGATGAAGCCGAGTCACCCAGCATCATCCGCCTTCACTTTGTCAGGGATGAAGTAATGGCCCGATGAAGATTCCTCGGGACGTTCTCGGCGCAGAACTCGTCAAGGCACTTAAGGTTTTGGGATACAGGACGGTTCGACAGAGGGGTTCACATATCAGCATTGCGACGGAGATTGATGGTCCAAACAAGGAAGTCATCCCGAACCACAGCCCCATTAAGACCGGAACTCTTTCAGCGATCCTGAAAAGCATCTCGACCCATCACGGTATGAGCATTGAGGAATTGTTGGGGAAATTGGACCTCTGAATGTTCCGTGCAATTCGCTAAAAGCCTTCAGTCTTTTATCTGCCGGTCGTCCCCGACCAGGCATCCGATGCCGCTTCCGCGGGTCCGGACTACCTACGGTATGATTAAGCCGCGCTCCCGCGCGCCTTTTGCCTAACGGCCTGAATGGTCCTTCGCGGTAAATTTCTTCCATGCCAAGCCCTCGACTCTCGACGCTCTTACCTCGACTTCGTCATTCGGCCCTGTGCCGACCCTTGGGACCAAGGGCTCTGTGGTATAATCTGCATTCCCTTTCCCATATTGACAAGGATTGACAATGATTGTAATAAGCAAAAATGCATGTTTCGCTCACACCCGAGTTGGAAAAAGGGATCAGGGCCAAGGTGGCCACGGGCCATTACAATAATGCGAGTGAAGTCATCCGTGAGGCACTTCGTTTTTCCTTTCAACATGATCAGGAGAACGAATGGCTGCGTCGCGAAGCAGCTATCGGATTTGCGCAACTTGAGGCAGGGCAAGCCGTGAGGATTGATTCCAAGGATCAGTTCATGGATGCAGTTCGCTCTGGTTCGTGAGGCTGGAGATCACACCAGCCGCCCTGGAAGATCTCCAATCCATCAGGGCCTACACCCTGGAAACTTGGGGTGTCGAGCAGGAGCAGGCCTACTTGGAAGGACTTTGGAAGAGGTTCGGGGAAATCGGAGCGAATCCCCTCCTATTTCGATTCAGGAACGATCTCTTCCAGCACTGCCAACTGGCATCCGAGGGGAAGCACGTCATTCTCTTCAGGGTCGAAGGGGATGCGCTACAGATTGTGAGGGTACTCCATAGTGCCATGGATTTCAGAAGGCGTTTTCCCTTGGTGGAATAGATACAGGGCTCCTCATTATTTTGGAGTGGTCGTGAGGGGTTCGGATCACGGGAGCGATCGAAGCAAAGAGGGGTCCAAGAGGGAGGAGCAGCAATCAGAGGTCAGGCATCAGATATCAGGTTTCAGCAATCAGCAATCTTCCCCATAGTCCCCCCCTCTGTCCTCTTGCTGGTTGGATTTTATTTACCAATCCTCCAATCTCATGTGATGCGAAATGCTTCCCTGATCAAGAGGGCCGTCACGATCTGTTCTCTCTTTCTGGCATCCCATGTGTCAGTTGCTGAAACCAACATGGTGGTTCTCTCCCAGTCACCCGACGGGGTTTTCCAACTCCGCCGGATGCAGGCAGATCCGGGGGAACGAGGGGAGGCCCGGAAGACCCTCGAGATCACCGGTCGGAACGGAAAGACCCTCTATCAATGGAGTTCGCCGCTGGGAGTCACTTCCGCCCTTTGGAGCTCTGATTCGTGCCATCTTGCTGTCAATGATGCGCCGGGTGACCGGGGTGATCAGTTGCGGGTTTTTGCCTTGGACGTGGCGAACCAACGGGTTATTCCGCTCCGCGAACCGGATGGCGTAAAGTTGCGTTCCGAAGTGGAATCAAGGCATGGCGGGTTCTTCAGCGCATTGGAAAAGGTGACGCTGCGCTCCCTGGAATGGAAGGGGGACCGTCTCTGGTGTCAGGTGACCGGAACCTTTTCCCCCAAGCGTCAACGCGGGATCCATGTCCCGTTCCACTATCTTTGGGTTTTCAAGGTTCGTGGAGAGGAAGCTCCGGTTCTGGAGGAGGAGTGGACAAGAACCGATCCCAAGGAAAGGCCGGTACGTGATCCTGTTGAATAGGGGTGAAGGCTGATGGCTGAACCAAGCCGCTGGGTAGCGGCGCGGAAGATCACGCGAATGCGTGACCCGTAAGGGCGGCACCGCTTGCTGGGCGGCAAGTGCCGTCAACCAAGCCGCTGGGTAGCGGCGCGGAAGATCACGCAAATGCGTGACCCGTAAGGGCGGCACTGCTTTGCGGGAGCAAAGTGCAGTCAAACCTGAAATGCTTAAAACTGGCTACTAGAGCACAAATAGGATTTCGTGCGATTCCGTATGTTTTTTAGTGGACAGGGATAAAAAGACGACCAAAATGATAGACAATGAAATTAGTGCACCCAATTATCTATCCTCATAAAAGAGAGGGATTGGGTAATCACTTGCTAAATGATACGATTTTCAGATCTGAAGATAAGGTGCTTAGCCTTCATTTGTTTTTAATGTCAATCAGATCGGTCGTCTATATGGCCGCCATCATTCTGACTCTGATGCCGTGGTGGGATCTCTCTGCGCAGAGTGCTCGCTCCATCATGACCCCTAACACTGGAGGAGGGGGGCGTGCCGGAGCACCAAATCTTCTCAATGCGGGTTCGGCATCTGCAACGCTTACCGCTACACGTGCCCGGGAGGCGCTTCAGCGCACAGATGCTCAGATGGCGGCGATGAGAGCTCTCCAGTCAAGCGCCCGCACCGCGATGGTTCCCACTTCCTACAACGGACTTCACACCGAGGGGTTGCAACCTCATCCGGCAGCCGAATGGGTGGGAGCCAGGGCTCCCGTTTCCACCATCGATGCAAATGGGAATCATCAGGTCGAAATCGTCCAGGAGAGCCAGAATGCCTTCCTCTACTGGAACAAGTTCAATGTGGGCTCCAAGACCCGGCTCAACTTCAACCAGAGCAAGGGTGGATCCGATGCAGGCAAGTGGATTGCCTTCAACAAGGTGATGGGAACAACCGCCCCGAGCGAAATCCACGGATCCATCACGGCACAAGGTCAGGTCTACATCCTCAATCAAAACGGCATCATTTTCCACAACGGCTCCCAGGTGAACACCCGCGGGCTCGTCGCTTCCTCACTCCCGATCAACCCCTACTTCGCAGGGGATCCTCACCAGGGAATCGAGGGCAGGGGCATCCTCAACAACACCGATTATCAGTTTCTGTTCTCGGCTCTAAAGACAGATAAGTCCCCCAGCTATTCCGAAATCTTCGATCCGGGAAATGGAACCCCGGTGCTCGCCTCGGCATTGGGCGGGGTGAAAGTCGAAAAGGGTGCCATGATCAACTCGGCATCGACGGCAGCCGGTACCGGAGGACGAGTGATGCTGATCGGGCCAAGCGTCATCAACCAAGGCACCATCTCGACCCCGAATGGACAAACCATCCTGGCAGCAGGGCTTCAGGTGGGTGTGAATTCGCATCCCTCGGAAGATCCGAGTTTGCGGGGGCTTGATGTCTATATTGGCAGGGTTGCTGATGCATCGGGAGCGATGAGAGACGGGGACGGTAATAAGGTCGGCACGGTGATCAATGGCGGAATCATCGAGACGCTCAGGGGAAATGCCGTGCTGGCTGGCCGCGATATCACGCATTCGGGAATCCTAGAGAGTTCAACTTCAGTCTCGCAAAACGGACGATTCGACCTGCAGTCCGCATTCAATGCGCAAGTCTCGGGCAACAAACCTTCGGCTATCGTGACTCCCTATTTCTACAACAGTGGCCTCATCGGCGGGACGACGGGAAATATCGAGATCGCTGCCGGAAGCATGATGCGCATTCTCCCGGAATGGAGCAGCGGTGAAAAAGTGGCTGCCTCGACGTTGGCCCTGCCATCGATGATTTCAATCCTTGGCCAGACGATACGAGTGGGGGAAAACGCCTCCATTCTCGCGCCCGGGGCCAAGTTGCCCCCGGGGGCAGCCTACGACATGACCAAGGCGGCGCGCTTGGGAAACGACCTCTCCAGTCTAAGATCCAAGCTCGACTCGGGAATCAACCTGAGGGCGGGTAACTGGTACCGTCCGTCGGCTTTGACCGATCATTCCGTTTTTCTCCTGGGATCCCCGCCTGATTCAACGGTTTCCCCGGGCAGCATCATCCTGGGTCGTGGTGCTCTTGTCAGCGCGGCGGGATCGACGGGGGTAGACGTGGCCTTCGAGAAGAATTTCCTGAACCTCGAATTGAGGGGTCAGGAGATGGCTAATTCCCCACTGCAGCGCAACGGTCCGGTTCGCGGAAAAACGATCACGGTTGATGCCAGGATCCGAGGGACATTCAGGGGGCGTGATTGGATCGGGACTCCGCTTGGGGATGCCACGGGATTTGCAAATCTGATCGAAAGGAACATCGGTGAGCTGACCGTAGACGGGGGATCGATCTCTCTCAATTCGGGAGGCAACGTCTCGATGGAGAGGGGCTCGGTACTGGATGTTTCCGCGGGTTGGTCAAGATATGCAGGTGGATATGGATCGACAACGAAGCTTCTTTTCCAAGGTCGCCCCATCGACATCTCGGCGGCAACGCCCGACCGGGTTTACGACGGTTTTTACAACGGGGTCACCACCGAGTCATCCCCGAAGTGGGGTGTTACGAAAACCTACCGCAGTCCGCTGGCGGCCGATGCAAAGCGCTACCAGGCGGATTACCTGCAGGGTGCCGACGGAGGATCGATCAGCATTCTTTCCCCATCGATGTCGCTCGAGGGGGTCATGAACGGGACGTCAGTGGTCGGCCCGCGGCAAGTGAGGGATTCATTCCTTTTCAGCAGGCTTCCCGCTCCTTCAGCCCTGTCGATTGATGTGCGCAACACCCGCTGGTTCAGAAACAAGCCCGAAGATCAGGGGTATGCCATCAATGCATCCCCCTATGCCCCGCTCCTCTCGTTTTCCAAGCCTGATGGCAGCGCCTCGACGGGTAAAATCCTGCTTGATCCATCCATCTTCTCGCAGGGCGGATTCGGATCGCTGGAGATCAGTAATCATGACGGGGACATCGAGTTGTCCGAGGGGGTGTCTCTCTCGATGGCACCGGGAGGTATATTCGATCTTTCGGCCTCGACCATCAATCTGCTGGGCCGTGTCGTGATTCCCTCGGGCACGATCTCTCTCACGGCACAGAACCTCACTTATGAGCAGCTCAACCGCTCCTTGGTGGATGAAATCTCGGTGTACAATGGCACACCCGGAAGAGGGAGCATCCGTATCGGCGGGGCGGGCATGATTTCGGCGGCGGGCACGCTTACCCATCACCTGATTGATGCGGATCCTGCATCCATCCGTGGCGGATCGATCGCCCTGCGTGGGTGGAATGTGTCGCTGGAGAGAGGAAGTCGTCTGGATGTTTCAGGAGGCGCGATTTTGGGCGGATCCGTCATCTCCTCCGCAATCCATGGCGATGCGGGAAGTCTCCTCATCGCGGGGGGGCAGGATCCCGAGCACCCGACAATCCATGACGGTCAACTCACTCTTGGATCAAGCCTCAGGGGATTTGCGGGGCCAAATGCAACGCCGGGTTCCCTTGGCATCTCCGCACCTGCAATCCAGATCGGAGGAGTCAACGCCAATTCCAGGGTCTTGAATCTGGAGACCGGGTTTTTTGACCGGGGTGGGTTTTCCAGTTTCGTTCTCAATGGGGTAGGGATCGCCTCGGCCGACGGATCTGCTGAAAACGAGATCCCCGGGATCCGTGTCACTTCCGGCAGCATCATCCGACCAATGGTTCGGAACCGTATCGTGACAGTGAACGGCGGGGAAAGATCCGTGCTATTGCCCGAAGGACTCCGACCCGCCGTCTCTCTCCAGTTCAAAGCTTCCGGACTAAAAGACCAATCCATTCATGTCGTCCGGGGGAAGGCGATCCTGGAGGAAGGGGCTCTCATCCAATTAGATCCGCAGTTAGTGACCCACGATGCGGCATCCACCGCCCCGGAGATCCGTTCAGGAAGCTTTGTCATGGATGGCAAGATCACCCGGATAGCCGGATCAATCATCGTTCCCGGCGGGAGCGTACTCTTGTCCGGTGCGGCTTCCTATCCTGAGAATTACCCGGGTGGAACGGCTCCGTCGGCTTTTCCCACCCTTTCTCTGGAGCGAGGATCGATTGTCTCCACGGCCGGTAGGAGCGTTGTGATCCGGGATCCGCTCGGATTCGGCCGAAGAATAGGGGCCGTGGTTGATGGCGGAGAGATTGCGCTCAAGGGGAACATTGATCTTCGACCAGGATCCTTGCTGGATGTTTCGGGAAACTCGGGACGAATTTATGTGCGCAATGCCGCCTTTGGGATCCAGTCTCCCGTTCTCTCCACGAGGGATTCCCTTCTGCCTGCAAATGGTTCGGTGACATCACGCGTCGATTCGGCTGGCGGAGCCATCACGATCGCCGGATCGGAAATGTTGATTGCAAGAGGAACGCTGGTTGGGCGATCGGGCGGCTCGTCGGCTCCCGGCGGTTCCCTCAGCATCTCTTCCGGAAGGTTCTATCCCGAGGGACAGATAGCGAATCCGAGGGATGAAAACCTTGTGGTTGCGGCCCAGATCTCCTCGCTTGATGGTCTGATAGAAGCCGCAGCGGCATCCGGGGAACCCGAGAGGGGATTCTTCGCCCTTGAATCGATGGCCGGGGGAGGCTTTGACAATCTCGTACTCGGCGGCAACGTCAGCTTCTCCGGGCCGGTTTCGATCGATATGCCTTCGCTTCTCAAGGTTGCCTCGGGGGGGGCTATCAAAGCCGATTCGGCTGTGTTTCTGAAGGCAACCCATGTGGCCCTTGGCACGCCCCTTTCCGGACCCCTTCGCGCCGGTGACCCCAGATTCAACAATGCCCTTGGCGCGGGGACCCCATACGAGGCGCCCGGGTTCGGTCCCGGTTCCCTCGTCGTCGAGGCAAGAAGCATCGATCTTGGAAACCTCCTGCTAAGAAACATCGGCCGGGCCGTTCTCAACGCTGACAAAGGGGGGATCAGAGGCGACGGTTCGGTTGCCATGGCGGGCGATCTGCTGCTGCGTGCCTCAAGGATTTACCCGTTGGGAGCTTCCCGCTTCACGCTGACCGCCTATGACACCCCATGGCACCCCGGTAGCATACGAGTCGAGCAGAACGGATCATCAGGCGCGATTCCCCTCTCCGCGGGGGGAACGCTTTCCCTCTATTCCTCCTCCATCGTTCAAAACGGCACACTGCTCGCCCCGTTCGGCAGGATTAATCTGGGTTGGGACGGAGAGGGGGTTTCTCCCGTGGACACGATCACCGGCGCCGGCACATTCGATCCGAAAACACCCGCGGTTGCAGTTCTTCCGAAGGCGTCCCAGGTGACCTTGGGGGCTTTCTCCCGCACTTCAGTTTCCGCGATAGATCCCGCAACCGGCGAGGGTATCACCATCCCTTACGGTCTCATTGTCAACGGCACTCAATGGATCGATCCCACGGGGGCGGATATCACCCGAACCGGACCACCCGAACGTGGAATCAGGATGCTGGCATCTTCCGTGACCGCGGAATCCGGCTCTTCCATCGACCTGCGGGGAGGTGGCGATCTCATCGCCTATCAGTGGGTGAAGGGACTCAAGGGTACGGTTGATCTCACGGCGTCTTCCGAGGGTGGTTATGCCATCCTTCCGGGATTCGACGAGGGGGTGTTTCCAATCAACCCGTTTGCCGATCTTTCGAAGTCCGGAGGTGATGCCGGATATGTTCACCCGGGACTTTCACCCGGTGACAGCATCACCCTCCAGGGAGGTGCCGGGCTCATCTCCGGAACCTACAAGCTTCTTCCCTCCCGTTATGCAAGTCTGCCGGGGGCCTACCTGGTCAGACCCACAGGTCGTGCGAGGGAGGGACGGCCTGCTGCGGTTGCCGAACCGGACGGAGTTATCATCTCCTCGGGTTATCTTCACAACACTCTCAATGATTCCCTGACAGCACCGGCGCTCACGCGGCTGTTTGAGATCATTTCCCCGGATGTGCTGGCTCAGCGAGCCGATTACCGGATATCAAGAGCCTCTTCTTTCCTTCTTTCGCCGCAGGCTTTCTCGCCAGTACGCGATGCGGCCTCCTTGATCGTGAGAGCTGGCACCTCGATGAATCTGCTGGGCTCATTGATGGGAGCGGGCTCTTCGGGTGGACGCGGTGCCGACATTGATCTGAGCAGTCGCCGGGCTTTTCACCTTGGCAAGGATCCCGCCTTAGGATCGATCGTCCTGGATCCGGCAGTGCTGACTTCCTGGAAGGCGGGAAGCCTTCTCATCGGGGGGGAACGTTCCGTCACCCCGAACGGTGTTACGATCATGGCGTCGAGTCCGACAGTTACCGTGGACAATCCCGGGAGCTTGCTCTCCGCAGCGGACCTGATGCTCGTGGCCAAGGGCGGGGTGTTCATGCGCGAGGGCGCCGAGATATCCTCCGCAGGGGAGGGGGTTGCCTCCGCGGCAACGATCGAGGGCAACGGCGCCCTGCTGCGCGTGAGTGCCGACTCGGGAGCCTTGGTTTCCAGAATCAAGTCGGACGGCACGCCCGTCAGCGGGTTTGAGATAGGCGAGGGTGTGGTCCTGAGGGGTGGGGGTATCACGATGGACTCCTCCGGCAGGGCCGTCGTGGAAGGGAGCACGATTCTGGATGGGAGACACATCAACCTGAATGCCGGCAGGATATCCGTTTCATTCGACGGGACGGAAGAGGCTTCGGCCCTCAATCTTACGGGCGGTTTCCTTGGCAATTTTTCCTCAGCCGAGAAACTCACGCTGACGAGTTACTCATCGATCAGCTTCTCGGGAGGCGGTACACTCGGAGGAGCCGGACTTCGGACGCTCGGACTTAACGCCCCCATTCTTGCGGGAAACAACGATGCTGAGGTGAAAATCGTGTCGGGGCAGCTATCGTTGGCAAATTCGTCGGTTGCCGCCGCGCCGGCAACACTCACCTCCGGTGGCCGGTTGAGCATCGATAACGGGTTGCTTGTCATTGGAGACGGGATCGTGAATGTCACGGGGTTTTCCGATCTGGTGATCAATTCCTCCTCGGGTCTCATGGGACGGGGCAAGGGAGGCATTCTCTCTTCCGGGAACATCGGGATCTCCACGCCATTTGTCGCGGGATCATCCTCCTCCCTCACGTCGATCGAGTCCGCGGGATCGCTTCGAATCTCCTCCCTCCCGGGGGGCGTCACGGCGTCTCCCGGCATTGCCTCATCGCTTCGCCTGAAAGCAGGAAGCATCAGCGTCGAATCCCCCGTCGTCATGCCCGGCGGATCGGTGGACATGAGCAGTGTTGGCGGCGGTGGAATCACCGTCACGTCGACGATCGATGTCTCGGGCAGGACTGTTGGCTATTTTGATGCCTTAAAGCATGTCAGTGCGGGAGCCATCACCCTTTCGTCGGCAGGGGACATCAATCTTGGGAAAACCTCCCTGCTTGATTTGTCTGCAGACGATTCCGGCGGTGATGCAGGCAACCTTGCACTCCTTGCTCCCCAAGGAACCGCTTTGATCGGCGGGGATATCCGGGTGCAAGCGGCAAACGGAAAGGCCGGCGCCTTTGAGGCTGATCTGAGCAGTTACGGTTCCGGAAATCTTTCCCCGCTGGAGGGGCTTCTGACAGCCTCCGGATTCACCCGTTCCCGGGATGTGAGGATCCGCAACGGGGATCTCACTGTCGCGGGTGCCAAGGCACACTCCTATTCCCTCACCGCGGACTCCGGCAGCATCACCGTGACGGGCCTCATCGACGCATCGGGCGAGACTGGTGGGAAAATCGGCCTGTTCGCCGGGAAGAACGTCTTGATCAAGGAAGGCGCGACATTGGATGCCAGCGGGGATGAATTCGACTCGGCCGGGAAGGGGGGATATGTCACCTTGGAAGCGGGGAACAATTCCTCGCTGGGTTCTGCGGGCGTTGCCGCGACGGGCACATCCGGATCCTTTGCCGGTAATGCCTGGGTCGTGGATCTTGCCGGGGGATCCTTGATCGACCTCACCGTGGATGAGGTCCCTGAGTTGGGGCAGTCGGCCGGACGACTTCACCTGAGAGCCCCTCAGACGGCCGACGCATCGGATGTTCAGGTGAACCCCATCGGCGGGGAGATCAAGGGGGCTTCGGCCATCGGAGTGGAGGGTGTGTTCCGTCAGGATGCCGCGTTTGATGGGATCGCATCGATTGATTCCGCCTCGCCGTTAAGTTTCAGGCAGAAGGCGCTCGACAATGCCGCCGCGTTCATGGCGAATGCGGGCGTCGCGAGCGCTCGTATCCTTTCCGCCATTCCTGCTGATAAGAGATCCCTCTTCCAGATCAATCCCGGAGAGGAGATCATCAATTCCAAGGGAGGGCTCCTGCTCAACAATGATTGGAATCTCTCGACGGCGCGCTACGGGGATAGCCTCAGCGTGCTCAACAATCAGGGCAACCCGACAGGCGCGACCACCCGCAGGAACGCGGGATTCCTGACCCTGAGGGCAAAGGATGACATCACCTTCAATGGAAGCCTTACCGATGGTTTCGGCACGAGTGTCTCCGGACTCTTTTTTGCACAGCTTCTGCCTTTGGTGAGGGACGGGCAGGGGGCGACCTTGAGCCAGTCCTCCTGGTCGTACCGGATCGCCGCGGGTGGGGATTTCAATTCCGCCGATCCGCTTGCAGTCAGCGGTGCCGGCTCCGTCAATGTTGGCAAACCGACGAAGAACTCCAATTCGATCAAGCCGTCGGTATCCGACGGCAATGCGCTCAACTCCTACACTCCCGACGCACTGGCCGGAAACTATCAGGTGATCCGCACCGGCACAGGTGACATCTCCGTTGCCGCAGGAGGTGACATTCGGCTGCGGAACCAGTTTGCCACCATCTACACGGCCGGTGCCCGCACCACCGATCCGAGGCTGGGCGGCACCTTCGATCCCAGGAGCATTGATACCAGTAGGGGGCAGACGGGACCGTTCGGAAGATACCAGCAGCCCGCCAATTACACCCCGCAATACTCGCTTGGCGGCGGCAATGTCAGTCTCTCGGCCGCCGGCGATATCGAGCATGTCCAGTTGGCTTTTGATGATTCCTACATTCCCGATTCATCCCGCCAACTGCCCGTCAACTGGCTCTCGCGTCGGGGCCAGACGGACGGAGAAGGCAACTGGATGACCCTTGACAACGGGGTCAACCGGGAAGTCGCCTCGACGACCTGGTGGGTGAATTTTGCGAATTTCTTCCAAGGGGTGGGCGCCCTCGGCGGAGGGAATGTCTCGATGAATGCCGGTGGCAACGTCAGCAATGTCGATGCCGTGATCCCGACCCAGGGACGCGTGACGGCAAGGGATCGCTCCGGAAAACTGCTCACGCCCTCCGAGGGAGTGCTTGTGGAGACAGGAGGAGGCGATCTCACGGTCAAAGCCGGCGGGAACATCGATGCCGGGGTCTATTACGTGGAGAGGGGTGATGCCACGATCAAGGCAGGTGGTGACATCATCAGCAACAGGACCAGGGATGCCGAGGGGCGGTACCTCTCCTCGTTGATCCAGACCAGCTTTGCCGACAGGGCAAATCCCTCCCCGGAGAGCTGGCTTCCCACATCATTCTTCCTTGGCAAGGGAAGCATCAAGGTTACTGCCGGGGGTGATGCGCTTCTAGGTCCCGTCGGAAATGTTTTCCTGTTGCCGCAGGGGATCAACGACGGTCTTTTCACCCAAGGAGGAATCCAATTCTATTACAGGAACTATTTTTCCACCTATGCGCCTGAGAGCCGCATGAGCGCCGTCTCTCTCGGTGGTAACATCACCTTCCGGACCCAGTTGCTCGATCTCCCCGCCTATCAAAAGTGGATGGTTGCGGGCAGGACAAGTGAGAGCGTGAGCCCCTCCAGCCCCGGCACGCCCGGGGACTATCAGCCCTGGCTCAGAATCTCCGAGTTTGTGGCTGACGCTCCCGATCTTGGGAGTGCCGCATCTCTTCTGCCTGCCTCCATCGATCTGGCCGCCGTATCGGGCAGCATCGAACTGCAGGGTAATCTGACGCTCTCCCCGGCGGCCAGGGGAGGGATCTCCCTTCTCGCTGCGGACTCGATCAACGGCCTCTCCCGCTCGCAGGAGGGTGTACGGTGGTCCACATCCGTGATCAATGTCTCGGATGCCTCTCCGGCCCTGCTTCCCTCGGTCAGGGAGCCTCTCTCCGCCGCGCTTATGAGGAACGACCCAGGCTTCAATTACCTGACTTCTCCCTCTGATTTTCTTGGTGATTTCTCGCTGTCACTTCAGGAAACCGCCTCCTACACGGGTCCCAATGCCGCCCTTCAGGGCAAGATCGCCCGGCATGATCAGGGGCTCCTGCATGCAGGGGATGCCGATCCGGTCAGGATCTATGCCCTCGGAGGAGACCTTTCGGGGCTTGGGGTTTTCTCCCCCAAGGCGACGAGGGTTCTTGCCGGCGGTGATATCAGGGACATCTCCCTCTCCATTCAGCATCTCTCTTCTGCTGATCTCAGTTTCGTTTCGGCCGGAGGGGACTTGCGTCCCTTCGATGAGAACACCCCCCGGTTGGAGGAGGCCTCCAAGGAACTTGACCGCTTCAATCAACCTGCGGACTGGGCTTTCAGGGCCCAACCCCGCAGCGGTGACATCCAGATCAGCGGCCCCGGAATGCTGCAGGTTCTTGCCGGCGGTGACATCGATCTAGGGACGGGCGATGCCAACTCAGACGGCACGGGGGTGGGCATCACCAGCATAGGCAACGCCAGGAACCCCGCCCTGCCCTTTGATGGTGCCTCGATCATTGCAGTCGCGGGGATGCGTCTTCCTTCGGGACTGGGAAGCGGTGATTTCCAAAGCGTCGATCTTTTGAAACACTTCGCGCCCATTGATGCCGACGGAGGCTATTTCAGGCAACTCATCCCGATGCTGGAATCCCGAGGGGACTCTCTCATTGCCTCGAAGGTCGAGGCTGCCGGATCCCTTGGTGGAATCCTCCGTCTTGAGATGGACGATGAGTCCATGGCGCGAATCGCCCTCTCTCTTTTTCATGTCGTCCTGAGGGACTCGGGGCGTGATCGGAACGATCCCGCTTCCCCTGACTACGGCACTTACAGGAACGGGCTTGCGGCGATTGCGCATTTTCTTCCCACCGGAAGCGGTCATGGAGACATCATCCTGAATTCGCGAGACATCCGTACCAAAAGCGGAGGGGGAATTGATCTGGTTGCGCCGCGTGGAGGGATCTCACTTGCAAATTATGCGATCAGCGAAAGTCTCACCCCTCCCGGTATCGTGACCGAGAGCGGGGGAGGAGTGAATATCTTTTCCAGGGATGATGTGTCGCTTGGTATAGGTCGCATCTTCACGCTCCGCGGGGGAGACGTCATGATCTGGTCCGACAAGGGTGACATTGCGGCCGGATCCTCCGCCAAGACGGTCCAGTCGGCTCCCCCTACCCGCGTTCTGATCGATCCCCAGAGCGGTGCCGTGGAGACGGACCTTGCGGGTATTGCAACGGGCGGCGGCATCGGTGTTCTCGCGACGGTGGCGGGGGTGTCGCCGAGCAATGTCGATCTGATCGCACCGACAGGTGTGATCGACGCCGGAGATGCCGGTATCCGGTCAACGGGAAATCTCAATCTCGCGGCCACCCGAATTCTCAATGCCAACAATATCTCGGTGGGTGGCAGGACCTCGGGTGCTCCCCCGCCTCCGCCACCACCGGCCGCCCCGAATGTGAGCGGTGCCACGGCGGCCTCCTCTGCATCGGCCGGCAACAATGCCTCCGCACAGGCTGTGACAAAGCTTCCTGCGGATCAGCCCAAGGATGAGTCCCCTTCGGTCATCTCGGTCGAGGTGCTTGGATATGGAGGGGGTGATTCCGAAAAAGACGATCAACCCGGTAGTGCTGTGGAATCCGTCAAGAAGCAGGAATCGGAACAAGGGAAGAAGCAGGCAGCACTATGATAAGCCAAGAGCGGATTTAGAAAAACGGGGGAAAAATTAAAAAAACGACTAGACAAGTCGCTATAACTCCAATAAACCAAAAAAACGATCAAACCAATCGTGTATATACACAGATCCAAGATTTCAATGAGCCGCCGTCGGAAAGTTGGATCAAACGAATAAAGAGAGAGCAGACAAACCATGAAAAAACTGAAAAACCCATTCATGAAGAGCACCCTTACCTTGACCATGCTCTTGATTGGGGGGCTATCCGCTGATGTCCAAGCCCAAACCCTCAACGACTGGATCTCCAACGACCTCATGATCGGCTTCCGCGCAAGCGGAGGAACCGGATCCAGTGACTCCTATTTGGTCAACGTTGGTTCGGCAACCAATTACAATACAAATAGGTCTGCTTTGACACTGAGTCTCGGTGGCATTGGAACCGATCTGGCCTTTAAGTATGGCAGCGACTGGTATTCCCGCAGTGACCTCTTTTGGGGAATTTTCGGGACCACAACCAACACCGCCCCCACTCTCTACAGTTCTGTGGCTAGGTCCGACTCGAATGTCCAGAGCACACCTCCTCCTAGCGTTACTAATCCAACAATTAGGAATATTACCGCTTCGGAGATCACTTCCGTGACAGCGGATTTCAATACCTTGTCGCCCGCCGCCAACAGCACCAACGCTGCCTTCCAGCCCAACTCCGCGGACCCCTCAAGCTATAATTATCAGGTGACCCTTGACGGCACCGATTTCGGAACGGCCAGCCAATGGAATGACATACAGGGAAATCCCAATCAGATTCTCGACCTATACGGGCAGAACAATTCCGGAACTTTCTGGCGCGGTGGATTCTTCATCGACTCCACGGGAACCATTGCCTTTAGCCCAACGATTACCCCTTCTCCCAGCCCGACTCCATCGCCAACTCCCTCGCCCGCCGCGGCATCATACGTTTGGACGAATACCAGCGGTTCCTGGAGTCAGGCAGCCAATTGGTCCAATACCGTTCCAAGTAACGGTGTTTCAGCTGTCTTTGCCGGATCGGGTGGAAACTCCACCAATGATATCGCTGGACTCAGCCTCGCCTCTCTCACATTCAGCAATACTGCGGGATCCTACACCCTCTCGGGCAGTAATTTGGTTGTCGGCGGCATCGTTAACAACTCCTCAAGCAATCAGATCATTTCCTTGGGACTGGGCTTCACCACCAATGTGACCGTCAATGCCGCCTCGGGTTCACTTGGGCTGACCGGAAATGTCGCCCTCTCCAATGGAGCTGTGCTGACCCTCAATGGGAACAATAACACAACGATCTCCGGGCCTGTCGCCGGCAACGGATCTCTGACCAAGAGTGGATCGGGCACGGCAACACTTTCGGGCTCCAATTCCTTCAGCGGGTCGGTTGCCGTGACTGCCGGAAGGCTGGGCCTTGCCTCGGGCAATGCCATCTCCTCGTCCAATGCCGTCAGCGTTTCCGGAGGCGAACTCTCGGTGGATACCAATAATACAGCGGCATCGCTCACGATCACCTCAGGACTGGTCTCCGGAAATGGCACCCTGACGGCGGCAACCTATGCGCTCAACGGAGGAACCGTCTCCGGCAATCTCGGAACCGGTGCGCTGACCGTGGGGGGCAACAGCACCCTGAGCGGAACAGCGGCCTCGACTAATGTCACGATCGGTAGCGGATCGCTCACCCTTGCGACGAACAACAGCCTGGCTGCCAATGCCAGCGTGGTGATTTCCGATAACGCCACCCTGAATCTTGGTTCCAGCAGCCAGACCCTCGCGGCAGTGACCGGTAATGGCAGAGTCACCAATAACAACGGCTCCCTGACGCTGAATGCCTCGACCAACAGCAGCTTCGGCGGCTCCTTCACGGGAACTGGCACCCTGACCAAGAGTGGAGCTGGCACGGTGACCTGGAGTGGAGACAGCTTGGCTTATGCTGGTTCGACCCTTCTCACCAATGGAGGCATAGCTTTGAACGGCAGATTGGGCGGCACGCTGACCGTCACCAACAGCGGATCACTTTCGGGAAGCGGTACACTCAGCAGTGTGACCGTGGCCGGTGGCGGATCGATCAACCCGGGTAACAGCCCCGGAACGCTGACGGTATCGAATTCACTGAGTCTCAATACGGGAGGTATCCTCAATTGGGAAATCAACAATTGGACCGGAACAGCCGGAACGGGCTGGGATCTGATCGAAGCCGGCACGCTGAATATCGGGGCCACCCAGGGCAATACATTCGTGATCAATGTCGTTTCTGACAATCTCTCCAACTTCACCAACAACGCCAAAAGCTTCCAATTCCTGACTTACACAAATTCACCTTCATTCAATGCTGATGCGTTCACGGTAAATTATTCATCATTCGCACCATTAAATACCAATGCCACCGGCATCTGGACGGTGACATCCTCGAATAACAGTCTCTGGCTCAACTACACCAATCCCCCTGCAGTACCCTTTGTTTGGGCGACCAACTCGGGATCCTGGAGCACGACCAACAACTGGACCAACAATGCCTCCCCGAGCAACACCGCCTCGGTCATCTTCGCAGGAGCATCGGGTGGCAACTCCACCAACGACATCAGCAATCTGAGGCTCACCTC
>JBAPTI010000076.1:0-11959 GCA_049282095.1 Chthoniobacterales bacterium | reverse complement strand
GCTCGGGGTTGAGATCGAAGAGGCGGAAGGAGGACAAAACGGAAAAGATGAGGGATGAAGGATGAAAGCTGAAACCGGGAGGTCAGAGAGTAATCAGGAAATCAGGAAATCAGGAAGACGTGATGGGAAGGAAATCTGCCCTCCAATGGTGAAAAGGCTTGGCAGTGAAGTGGCAATTACTCTCCACCGATCCCAAATGCCCCATGGCCCCTCCGCCTTTTCCTGATTTCCTGATTTCCTGATAAAAATTTCAGGATTCTTTCCCGATCGTTTGCCCAAATTCGCGAATGATCCGCGGGTAGAGTTCGTGCTCGGCGATCTGGATGCGGGCGTGGAGTGACTCCGCCGTGTCGCCCGGGCGGACTGGAACGCGGCTCTGGCCGAGGATCGCGCCGGTATCGACCCCGGCATCGACGAGGTGAACGGTGCAGCCTGCCTCGGGTACTCCCGCCTCGAGCGCCTGACGCCATGCTTCCAGTCCCCGGAAGGCAGGGAGGAGCGAGGGGTGGATGTTCAGGATCCGTCCCGGAAAGGCGCGAAGCAGCGGTTCCTTGATGACGCGCATGAATCCTGCGAGGACGACGAAATCGACCCTCGCCTCGCGGAGCAACCGGACAATTTCCTCCTCGGCTTCCGGGGCCATCTTCGTGCGGAAGGGACCGGGTGCCACGAATTGACCGGGGATCCCGAACTCCTCCGCAAGAGGAAGGATGCCGGCGGTCTCGATATCCGAGAGAACGATCACCGGTTCACATCCGAGGATCCCGCCGCGCCATGCCTCGGCCAAGGCACGGAAGTTGGATCCCTTCCCGGAACCAAGAACGCCGAATCGGGGGCCCCCATTGCCGGGTGAAATGGAAAACCCCGGCCTGCAAGGACCGGGGTTATTCATCCCTTGCGGGGAAAGACTCAATGTGAGGCTCGGTTATGCGGCGACGACGGGGTCGACGTTCACACGGCGGCCGGCGCGGTCGAAACGAACCTTGCCTTCCACAAGCGAGAAGATCGTGTAGTCGCGGCCGAGACCGACATTGCGGCCGGGGACAAACTTGGTGCCGCGCTGACGGATGATGATGTTGCCGGCTACCACAGTCTGGTCGCCGAACTTCTTCACGCCGAGGCGCTTGCTGATGCTGTCGCGTCCGTTCTTGACGCTTCCCTGTCCTTTTTTATGTGCCATGGCAGTAGGTGGGTTGGGTTGAAAGTGGCGCGGAGACTAGGCGGAGATCTTGGTGATCTTCAGCTTGGTGAGCTGGCGTCGATGGCCGACTGTGCGGTGGTAGCCCTTGCGGCGCTTGAACTTGAAGGCGATCACCTTGTCGTCCTTATACTGTTCGACGACCTCGGCCTTGACGCTGGCTCCCGAGACGAGAGGGGCGCCGAGGTTGACCTTATCGCCGTTCACGACGAGCAGGACGTCGCTGAAGGTGGTTTCTTTGCCGGCTTCGGCATGGAGCTTCTCGACACTCAGGACGTCTCCCTCGGAGACGCGGTACTGCTTGCCGCCGGTTTGGATGATTGCGTAGGACATGGGAAATTCTTTGGAAAAAGGAGTGAGAGGATGCCACAGGCCGACAAGGCCGTCCACAAAAATATTGAGTTTTTCTCTCTTGCTACCGCGACGTCGTGACGTATGATGCCCGACCCATCAATGCTCGGGTGGTGAAATGGCAGACACGTACGTTTGAGGGGCGTATGCCGAAAGGCATGGGGGTTCAAGTCCCCCCCCGAGCACCACTTCTCTTCGAGAAGAGAAGGATGAAACCTGAAACTGGAGACCTGAAGAACAGCCGGTCTCACCAGAGTCCACCCCTTCAGGTTTCAATTTTCAGGTCTCAGGTTTTGCTGAGCAGTGCCTCCCCCGGGTGATCCTGGATCCCGGTCAGCTCGATCAATCTGCGCAGCAGGAGCAGTGAGGCCAGGGAGTCGCTCAGCGCCTCGTGCCAGCGGAAGTCGGGGAGGTGTGTTCGCGCCTCCGCTTCCAACCCAAGCTCCCCGACCAGATCCGAGAGGGCATAGGAGGGACGGCCGGGCAGGATCTTCCGGCTGAGGGTGAGGGTGTCGACCCAGGGGCCGAAGCCGTGCATCGGGAAGGTGCGCAGAAATCTTTTCTCCGTCCCGCTTCCATGGGCCACGATCCAGCGTCCGCCGAGACGCCCCTTGATCTCCGGCCAGAGCCCGAGAAGATCCGGCGCATCCTTCAGGTCATCGGACGTGATGCCGTGGATCTGCTGCGCCGACCAGGTGACCGGGCGGGCGGTCTTGAGATAGCTGCGGTAGAAGGAATCGGAGAGGGGTGTCAGCCCACCCATCCAGGCAATGCCTATCTGGACGGGGATTCCCGCCTCGTTGGCACGCTCGCCGGCCGACTCGAAATCAAGTGCGGCGAAGGGAATCTCCCGGATCAGGCGTCCCAAGATCATACCCGCGGGAGCGGAGCGGGGTCAGGAGTTGCGGAGCAACTCCGCCGTGGCCTCCCAATCGAGGCAGGCATCGGTGATGGAGACGCCGTAGCGCAGCTTCGACGGGTCGTCGCCAAGGTTCTGCGCGCCGAACTCCAGGTGGCTCTCGAGCATGGCCCCGACGATATCGGCGCGGCCTGCGGCCCTCTGCTCAAGGATGCTCTTCCAGACCTCGGGCTGACGGGCGGGATCCTTGCCGCTGTTAGCATGGCTGCAGTCGATCATGATGGCCGTCGGGACTCCGGCGGCCTTCAGCTTCGCGGCGGCATCGGCCGTCTGATCAGGATGGTAATTGGTCCCGTCGCGGCCCCCGCGCAGGACGAGATGGCCGTCGGGATTCCCCGCGGTCTTGATGATGCTGGTCATCCCCTCCTGGTCGATGCCGAGGAAACTGTGGCCGGTGCGCGAGGAGCGCATCGCGTCGATGGCGGTCTGGACACTGCCGTCGGTGCCGTTCTTGAAGCCGACCGGCATCGAGAGGCCGCTCGCCATCTCGCGGTGGGTCTGCGACTCGGTGGTGCGGGCTCCGATGGCCGACCAGCTGATGAGGTCGGCGATGTACTGTGGCATGATCGGGTCGAGCACCTCGGTGGCGGCGGGAAGCCCGAGCGCGGCGACATCAAGCAGCAGCCGGCGCGCCACCTCGATGCCGCAGGCCAGATCGCCGGAGTCGTTGAGATGGGGGTCGTTGATGAGGCCCTTCCAGCCGACGGTGGTGCGGGGCTTCTCGAAATAGACGCGCATCACGATGAAGAGCCGGTCCTCGACCTCCTTGGCGAGCGCGGCCAGGCGCTTCGCATAATCGATTGCCGAAACGGGATCGTGGATGGAGCAGGGCCCGACGATCACGAGCAACCGCGGATCCTCGCCACGCAGGATGCGGCGGCAGGTCTCGCGATACTCCGCCACCTTCGAAAGAACCTCCGGGGAGGCGGGCAGCTTGGCCTTCACCTCGCGGGGCGTCACCAGGCGCGTGACCCCGCTGACACGGGTGTTCTCCGTGACCGGTCTGGCTGTGTTCTCTGTCGTGGCGGTGCTCATGGCAATAATCGAGTCGAACAAGATCCATGCACCCGGCCCGGAATGCAATATGCAAGTGGAGGGACGGGGAAAAGGAAAAATGTAGAATGGGGATCGGTGATAGCGACTCTCCCCATCCCATGCATCCTCTTCATCCCCGCGAATCGGAAGGATTTCGAGTCCTTGAACGATCAGCGTCATGCGATTGATTTCCGGGGAAGCTGGAGATACCAAAAAACGGCCTGGAGGGAAAAATTTCCATTCATCCTTCATCATTTTTCCTTCATCCTTCGTTTCATGCCTTCCTTTGACATTGTTTCCGAAATCGAGCGGATGGAGATCGAGAATGCCGTGAACCAGGCTGTAAAAGAGCTAGCAACCCGGTTCGACTTCAAGGGGAGCAGCGCCAAGATCGAGCTGACCAAGCCGGAGCTGATCACCCTCACGGCCGAGGATGGCAACAAGCTCAAGGGAGTCCGCGAGATCATGGTAGGAAAGCTGGCCAAGCGAGGCGTCGACCTCCGCAACGTGGAGCAGAAGGATCCCTCCGTCTCCTCGATCGGCAACACCCGTCAGGAGTTCGTCATCACCCAGGGACTCGAGGGCACCAAGGCCAAGGAGATCACGACGGCCATCAAGGCCGAGAAGTTCAAGGTGCAGGCCTCCCTGCAGGATCGACAGGTGCGCGTGACTGGAACCAAGCGGGATGAACTTCAGGAGGTCATTGCCTTCCTGCGCGCGAAGGACTTCGGGGTGTCGCTCAGCTTCAAAAACTTCCGCGACTAAGCGACATAAGAAACAGTCGATCGCGCAGAGGCGCGGAGGCGCAGAGGGAGATGTTTACGATCAATGCTTGGCCGCCTTGCCGATTCCTCAAAATCTCCGAATCCCGCAGGGCGCAGTGGCTTGGATCTAGCACGACGACCATCCGAAGTGCTTTCCCATAGGAAGCGGTGCCCCCTTTAGAAAATCCCTTCCTGCTTTCCTGAGTTCCTGATTAATCAGTTGCTACTCCTAAAAGTCTTCAGCCTAAACCCCTATGCATCTCCCAGATGCTTCCCCGGGACGAGGTAGTTGCGGACGTAGTCGCCGACGGCTTCCTCAAGCGTCGTGGAGGGAGTCTTCCAGCCGGTGGCGCGGAGGCGGCTGACATCGGCACAGGTGTGGTACTGGTACTGGTTCCGGATGTGGTCCGGCATGTCGATGAATTCGATCTCCGGCTTCCGATCGAGCGCGGTGAAAAGAGCCGTCGCGAGATCGATCCAGGTACGGGGGGTGCCGGTGCCTATATTGAAGAGGCCGTTGGCTGACGGTGTGTCGGCGAGGTGGAGGGTCATGGCGACCGCATCCTTCACATAGACGAAGTCGCGGACCTGCTCGCCGTCGCGGTAATCGGGGCGGTGGCTCTTGAAGAGGCGGACCTTGCCGGTCTCGAGGATCTGCTCGTAGGCCTTGGAGACGAGGCTGCGCATCTCTCCCTTGTGCCCTTCGTTCGGCCCGAAGACGTTGAAGTATTTGATGCCGACCATCCGGTCGAGCCAGCCGTTGCGCTTCGCATGGAGGTCGAAGAGGTGCTTCGAGTAGCCGTAGGCATTGAGCGGGCGGAAGGACTCGAGCTGATCCGACCCGTCGTCCATGCCGCGCGTCCCGTCGCCATAGGTGGCGGCTGAGCTGGCGTAGACGAAGCGGATGCCGCGCTGCAGCGCCCACTGGGCGAGGCGCTTGGTGTAGCCGAAATTGTTCTCCATGAGGTATCCGGCGTCGGTCTCGGTCGTCGCGGAGCAGGCGCCGAGGTGGAAGATGGTGCGGATCGAGTCCAGACTCTCCGGCTCGCACTCAAGCCGGTCGAGGAAGGCATCGGCCTGCTGGTAGTCGGCGAATCGGAGCGGAGAGAGATTTTTCCACTTCGCATCCTTGCCCAGCACGTCGGTCACGAGGATGTCCTCCTGGCCGCGCTGGTTCAGGGCATGGATGAGGGCGCTGCCGATCAGGCCGGCGCCGCCGGTGACAAGGATGGATGGGGTCATGGGATTTCGGGTGAGTGAGGGCCTCCGGAGCCCCGTGAATGTCGAATCTTCTTGGGGACGACCGATTGCGTGTTCAAGTATTCCGGCCAGCATGAAGATCCGGCGACGGCCATGGCAACAAGATCTTGGAAGCGTCCGCGCGGGATTTCTCCGTGCAGTCCTGCCGCCGCTACTTGTCGCGGCGATGTGCGCCCATGCCGCGGGCGGCCAGCAATCCTTCGCCGTGGCGCTCCCGGAACTGGAGGGGCCGGTGACGATGGGGATCTTTTCCTCCTCCGGTGAGCGGGTACGGCTTCTCCACAGGGATGCCGGGGTCGACACGATCCCGGCGGGACTCAACGGCCTGATCATGTCGTGGGATGGGAAGGATGATCAGGGGCGCGACGTGCCCGCCGGCACCTACAGGGCACGGGGTCTGGTGCACGGCCCGCTCCGTGTGACGGCGCTGCCGGTCGGAAATTCGCTCCCGATCGCCGCTGCATGCCGGGAGGAGGCCGACATGTTCCCTTTGCGTCCACCTTTTCCCAAAAACAGGATCACGATCCGCGCGGCAAAGGATGAGTTGCTGGAAAGCCGGCCGTTGCTCTCGATCGAGGCGGGCATCGAAGGCGATGCCTGCGTGATCCGCGCCGAGGGGCTGCCGCTTCTCTCCATTCCCCTGGAGTCCACCGGGAACGTCTCGCCGGGCATCACCCACGGAGCCGTTCCGGGATCGGCCCTGCTCACGATGGAGGGACCGAAGGGTTCCTCCACCCACACGATCACGGGCCTGGATCGTCTGGTTCCGCTGAATGCCGGCGCGCTGGAAATTCCAGCCGATGCTTTTCATCCGCTGCCGGGTGCAGGAGAATCCGCGCCGTGATTCTCCCAGGCGCTCCCAAGCATGCCCCGCGACATGTCGTTGCCGGCATCGCCATGGCCTGTGCCCTGCTGCTCTCCTTGCCCTGCCGCGCCGAGCAACCTTCCGCGCAGGGAATCAAGGTTCCCTACGCGCTGGCTTGGGGTGACAGCATCGACAAGGTCCGCGAGATGCTCAACGCGGTGAAGGCTCGCGAAACCGCCCTCTCGCAGAAATCGCCCGGCAAGTTCGTACTCGAGGCCGAGGGGCTCGGCGTAGGGGATCAACTGCTCAAGAAATCCCTCTTCACTTTCCGGGATGGTTCGCTGGTCGAGGTGGAGCTCCAATACGGCGATCCCTCCTGGGACGGGGAGAAGACGTTGGATTTCTTCGATCGAACCAGACGTCGGATCGGCGAGCGGTACGGCACCGGATCGCTGATCGTCAACAAGGTCAGGGAGCGCCCCTCGGGGGAAAAAGTCCCGCAGGACGTGAGCTACACGCTGATCATTTACCAATGGACACAGCCCACGGCGGCGCTGGAGCTCGACTACTACGGAGTGGAAGGGGTCGAGCAGGCCCTACGGCTGGTAAGCCTGCATTATAAAGCGCCGTAGGCCACGTCGAGAGTCGACAGACGAGCGTCGAGAGCTTTTTGTGCGTATAGGCCTCGGGCTTTTGCCTTTTCTGAAGCACTCGACTTTCGACCCTCGTCTCTCGACTCGGGCCTCTACAGCAGCTCCACCGGGCACTCGGGGAGGGCCTTGAGGAAGGCCTTGCCGTAGGGCCGCGAAAGAATGCGGCTGTCGAGGATGACGATGGAGCCTCGATCCTTAGAGCTACGGATGAGCCTTCCGACTCCCTGGCGCAGTTTCAGGATCGCCTCGGGCAATGAATAGGTCTGAAAGGGATCGCCTCCCGCGGACTCGATCTCCTCCAACTTCGCCTCGGTGAGGGGATGGTCGGGGGTCACGAAAGGCAGGCGCGTGATGATGACGCTGGAGAGCGCCTCGCCCGGAAGGTCGACCCCGGTCCAGAAGCTGTCGGTCCCGAACAGGACGCTCTCCCCGTCCTCGCGAAAGCTTTCCAGCATGCGCGAACGCGAGAGTCCTCCTCCCTGCACGATGAGATTCCAACCCTTCTCCTCGAAGAAGCCCGTCATCCTCGCCGCCACGGACTGCATGGTGCGGTGGCTGGTGAAGAGGACGAAGGCGCGCGCGCGGCTCTCCCCGGTGAAATGCCCGATCCATTTCGCAAGCGCCTCCTCGTAGGCCGGATCCTTCGGCTCGGGCATCTTGCGGACGAGGCGGATCTTCATCTGCCGTGCGTAGTCGAAAGGGGAGCCGAGCTGCAGCGAGGGGACATCAAGCGCCCCCACCCGGCCACGGAAATAATCGAGCTCCGCGGAGCCGACTGAGAGGGTTGCGCTGGTCATGACCGCTGTGCTGCCTTCGCGGAAAAGAAGGCGTCCCAGCAGCGGCGCAACCGCGACCGGTGCCGCATGGAGACTGGTCCAAGTGGAGGCCTTGCCGCTCCGCTCGACCCAGTAGACGTGATCCGGTTCGCTCTGGGAGAGGAAATCGGAAAGCCCCGCGCGCGCCGTGCGGAGACGGGAGGCGACATCATTGAGCTCACCCTGCAGTCCCTCCTCCTCGGCTTTTGCCGCGGCGGTTCCGGCCGATTCGGCAAGGCGCGCCAAGCCCTCCGCAAGCGGACTCTCCGCCACGGCCTCCGCGAGATCCGCCGCCTGATCGCCACGGATGCGGCTCTCACGCCCCTGACGGAAGGTGCAGGCGCCGGCCAGCTTGTCGAAGAAGCGGTCGACCTCGGGAATGAGATCCGAGGCCGCGGAAATCCCCCCACCCTGCCGCGCCTGCTGTAGGAGGCCCTTGCGGGTGCGGGGGTTGTAGAGGCGCTGGATGGACTGGCGCAGGCTGTATTGGGAGAGGTTGAAGCCGAGGTGACGGGAAGCGACCTGCTCGACGGTGTGGGCCTCGTCGAAGATCACGAAATCATCGGGGAAAAGGTAGCCGAGCCCCTCCTCCTCGGGGTCTCCCAGCAGTGTGAAGAAGAGGGTGTGATTGAGTACCAGAATCTGGGCCGTCTGGGCGCGTCGCCGGGCGGACTGGTAGAAGCAACCCGAGTCGCGCCCGCAGGTCTTCGGCGTGCAGAGGTGCTGCTCGCTGCAAACCTGCATCCAGAGTTCCCGCGGGGGCTCGAAGGGGAGATCGCTCAGCGAGCCGTCCGTGGTGGTTGCGGCCCACTCCCGGATCCTCTCCAGTTCCGGCCGCTCTTCGGCGGTGAAGAGGTCGGCCCCGTGTCGGTGCGCGCGGGCGAGCCGGGTAGGGCAGACATAATTCTGGCGCCCCTTCAGGAGGACCGCCTCGAAGTCCTCTCCGGTCAGCCCCTTCACCAAGGGGATGTCCTTGTAGAGGAGCTGCTCCTGAAGATTGATCGTGTGCGTGCTGACGAGAGCCTTTCGTCCCGTCCGCTTGGCATGAAGCACGGCGGGGAGCAGGTAGGCCAGCGACTTGCCGACGCCGGTTCCCGCCTCCACGACGAGATGGGAGCGGCCGGCCAATGCTCCGGCCACCGCCTCGGCCATGCGCTGCTGCTCGGGGCGCCACTCGAATCCGCGGATCGCGGCAAGGCTGCCCTTCGGGCCGAAGAGCGCGGCCACTTCCGCGGCGAAGCCGGCGCTGCCGCTCCCGGCGGGAAACTGCTCGTTGATTGAAATCATGGAGGGGAATTGGACGCGGCGGCGGAAGAGGGTGATTGCGATTGCAGAAGGCGGGGCGGGAGGATCAGAATCGGGTGCTTTCCGGCCTCCTGCAACGGGTTTCTGCCGGTGATCTCCATGACCCTTCTCGATCGGTATCTCCTCAACAAGTTCCTGGTGCCCTTTTTCTACGCGGCCACCGGATTCATCTCCGTCTGGTTGGTCTGGGATCTGAGCGTGAATCTCCCGGACTTTCTCTCCGGCCATGCGGGCATCGGTCTCATCCTCCGGTTTTACCTCCTCCAGATCCCGAGCGTCATCGTACTCTGCGTTCCGGTGGCCCTTCTGCTGGCGCTGCTCTACACGCTGACCCAGATGTCGCGCAGGAACGAGATCATCTCGATGCTCTGCGCCGGGAGGAGTCTCTACAGGATCTTCGTGCCGCTGGTCGCGGTGGGTCTGATTGCGACCGGCGTCCTTTCCCTGCTCAACCATCGCTTGGCCCCTCAGGCTGGGGCTGTGCGCGACGAGCTGAAGGAGGAGATCAGGTCGGGCATCCACAAATATGCCGGTCAGCACAATCATGTGTACCGCAACAGGGAGAATCTTCGCCTTTGGTTCATTACGGATCTGAATACAGATGCTAACAGGGCCAAGAGGCTGGAGATCATCCAACAGAACGAATCGGGTGTCGTCACCGAGAAGTGGTACTCGCTCCATGCATCATATGTTCCTGAAACGTCGACCTGGATCCTCGAGCAGGCGCGCCATGTGACCGTGGATGAATCGGGCAACATGGTCACCTCCGAGAGCTCTCCCCGCCTCGAGATCCGCGGCTGGAACGAAACCCCGTGGAAAATCGCCAGCTCCAGCATGAACTCCGAGTTCCTCGGCCTTCCGGAACTCAGCGACTACCTCCGCTACAACGCCGAGTTTCCCCACACGCGTCTCGCCCCCTATGTCACCCACTGGAACTACCGCTGGGCGCTTCCCTGGGTCTGCCTCGTGGTGATTTTCATCGCCGGCCCGATGGGTGTGGTGAGCGGACGACGCGGCATCATGGGAGGGGTGGCCGGGGCGATCGGACTCTTTGCCGGACTGATCTTCTCGAGCAGCCTGTTCATCGCCCTGGGCAAGGGGGATCGCATTCCCGGTTGGGCAGCCGCATGGGGACCGATCATTATCTTCCTCGGCATCGGGCTCTGGCTCTTCTGGATCCGGGCCTCCGGCCGTGAGATTCCGAAGTTCCGGTTGCCGGGATTCTAAGGCTGACCTACCTTCATCACGATTTTTCTTTATGCAGCAGGACTGGAACATCAGATCGCGGGCCGAGGCCTGCGATGCCACGGGAAAGGGATTCGCCGAGGGGGAGACCTTCCACACGGCGCTCTACCGCGAGGGGGAGGGATTCCTGAGGAGGGATCTCTGCGAGGAGGCATGGGCTTCCTTGGCGGCTGATCCCCAGCAGCAGCCCCCCTTCTCTTCATGGCGGTCGAAATTCGAACCGCCGGCCCCCCCGCCCCCCGAACCGCTTCCGCGCGACGATGCCGAGGGCATGCTGCGACGCCTCCTCGAGAGCAACGATCCCGCCCACACGAACACGCGCTACCTTCTCGCCGTGATGCTGGAGCGCAAGCGCATCCTGCGCCCGCAACCCTCCGCGGACAAAGGCATCCTCGTTTACGAGCGCGCCGGAACCGGCGAGACCTTCCTCATCGCCGATCCGAACCTCTCGCTCTCCGACCTCGCCCGGGTGCAGGAAGAAGTCACGGCCCTTCTCTCCGGTCTTTCCGCGCCGGCGGAACCACCGCAGGGTGAGACCACGGAGCCTGCGGAAGATTCCTCTGTCGTCGAGCCCGCCACGGAGACTACCTCCGAGTCCCCCTGATAACCCCACGGGTTATGGTGAAGAGCAGGCTGCCGCTCTTCCTGGCCCCGATGGCCGGGGTGACGAACTCGATTTTCCGTACCATTTGCAAGGAAAAGGGGGCCGATGTCCTGACCACCGAGTTCGTCTCGGCGGACGGCATCATGCACCGGAATGCACGAACCCGCGGTTATCTGGAATTCACCGAGGCGGAACGACCCATGGGCGTCCAGCTCTTCGGGGCTGACCCGGAACGCCTGGCAGAGGCAGCGAAGCAGGTGCGCGACTGGGTGCAGCCCGACTTCATCGACATCAACTTCGGCTGCCCGGCCAACAAGGTGGTCTGCAGGAACGGGGGATCATCGCTCCTGCGCGACTGCCCGCTTCTGGAGAGGGTGGCGGAGGCTGTGGTGCGGGCCTGCGATCCGCTTCCTGTCACCGCCAAGATCCGCATCGGCTGGGATGAGCGCTCCGTCAACGCCGTCACCACGGCCCGCCTCCTCGAGGGGGCCGGCATCCGCAGGATCGCCGTCCACGGTCGTACGCGCGCCCAAGGCTACTCGGGATACGCCGACTGGGATGTGATCGCCGCCGTGGCTGCGTCTGTGGGAGTCCCCGTGATCGGCAACGGCGACATCACCGACGCCGCCACGGCGTTCGGGCGTCTCGGGAGCGGTGTCTCCGGCCTCATGATCGGGCGTGCCGCCATGGCCAATCCCTGGATCTTCACCGAGGTGAAACATGCCTTCGAGGGAAAACCGTTCGTCGCGCCGACCCTCGCGGAACGCTGGGACCTGGTTCTCCGCCACTGCCGCGAAGAGGTGGCCGTGCGTGGGGAGACACACGGCATGCACGGCATGCGCGGACGTCTGATGGCCTACACGCGTGGCATGCCGGGCGCCCGGCCGCTGCGCGCCTCCCTCTCCAAGGTCGCCACCCTCACGCAGCTTGAAGAGATCATCGGTGACCACCTTGATTCGCTCGGTTCACTCGACCCACTCGACATCGTTCATCGGGGAGAGGCCG